>PMSZ01000013.1 GCA_003168235.1 Acidobacteriaceae bacterium | reverse complement strand
CGCTTCGAGCTCAAACCGAAAATCATCGTCCGTCAAACTGAATTGCACATTTACGCCGTCACCGGGCCGGAATGAGGCCAACGTACTGATCGCCATGCCTCCCTCGCTGACGTTGATCGTATGACCATCGACTGCCGGCAGCGCTCTGCAAGTCATCGTGACTGGAACTTCAATCGGACAGCGGTAGTAGCGGCGATTCTCTCGCACGATCAAACCGTAAGCCGCCCTCACGCTCTGGTCGATGGACGCCGCGGAGAGAGGCCTCCGCAGCACAAAAGTTGAACCGGCTTTGAACGCCTCAGTGGTTTCGCCTTCGCTATCGCAGACGGTGAATAGCACCGCATGTTCATTTGAAGGGGAGCGACGCGCGAATTCCAGAATTGTCCCAGCCTGAGTCCCGAGCTGGAAATCAACGATAATGGCTTCAAACTTGCTGCGGTTCAATCGCTCGAGGGCTTGGGAGACGTCGGGACATTGCTCCGCGAGCAGTGCGAATCGTTGCGCTGATTCGGTCAGTTGTCTCAGCGCTACCGCATCACTGGAGACGAGCAGAACTCTTCCCAGGAACGCGGAGGGTTGGGGGCTGGTGCTCATCATCCAGACGACCTCATGGTTGTGGCAATCTCTTACGCGTGTTCGAAGCACCAACTCATAACTGCCGGTTGAACGCCACTGGGCTGGGCTCACACGTTTCCAATCACGACTCAACAGCCTTCAATTCGCCGCACTATATCGTCGATTGTTCCCGTCAGAGTGAAAAGCCTGACGCGCTCCTGCTCCAATAAAACCGCTGCGCTGCTCGATGACAGCAGAACATCTTCGACTTCGCAGCGCGCGCCAAGTAACTTGGCGATGACTCCAGTTCGCCTTCGCTGTTTGCCCTCAGATGTCTCGCCTCGCTCAACTACGGTCTTCAGTAGGGCGTTATTCTCTTCCTTTTCCATAACTAACCTCCCGATCTATATCTATCGACTTGCGCCCTTTCTTCGACAGGCCCGTGCGCATTTCTACCCGATTATGATTTCTCGTTTTTAGTTGCCGTTTGCACCCTGACTCTCGAATTTCCACCTGGCCCGGGATCCGCACCATATAAGTCGTCACTAAGTGGATTGTGATTGCACATTTGCGGCCTTTACTGTCCGGCCGATATGATTCCACATTCTTACGCATTCCGATCCTGCTCGGGCCGAGAAAGCTGTTCGACGCCGGCGCATAAAACGCGATGATAAACTTCCGCAATTCGATGGCTGCTGATTTGCGTTGTTTCACCACAGACATATCGTTCCAGTTCGCGCGCGGCATACACCGTCAGCGAAAGGTCCTCGGTTCCATACCGTTCCAGCGCTCCGGTTATGGACTGAATCACTTTGGGGGCACACTGTTTGGCCGCGACCGTTGCCGGATCATGAACAAGCTTGCTAAGCAACTGGAGATCTTCGGCAAGCAACCTGATATCGGCCTTTGGATCCATCATTCAGCGTCCTGAACTCAATCTCACTTCGACTCGAGGATTTCGCCTCGGTTCATCTGGGCCTTCCAGGGAGAATAGGATTGGGTGGTTGATCCCTCCCTCTTGTCGCTCCTCCTTAAGTCAGGTCGAAAACAGGCAACTGATTTCCACCATTGGAAACCCTAAACTGCGGCGCAGAAACAGAAGAGTGATTTTTGTTCTGGAAATAGAACAGCGGACCCTGAGGTTACGCAGAGGTTACGCGGGAGGTTAAGCGGCTGGCATGAAGCGTACGAACCGTTCCTGAATTACCGCATAGCGAGATTAGCGGTCTGGCTGGGTTGGCCAAAAATCAGCCTCGCCTGCTACGAATATTGCTTTCGCGCACGGTCAAGGGCGCCGTAACTACGCAACAACCCGGTGGTATGCGCATACTGCTCAAACAGGAACTGCGGAGGCCTCTGCGCTAAGTGGGGGAAGGTGGCCACAACGAGCAGCCGCGTACTGGCTTCCAACGCATACAAGCGCAAGTTGACCGCACTGCTGACCATCTGCTGCCCCAACTCAACGAGTCGCGGATCGGAACTGCTCTGGAGGGCGTGGCCGAAATGGGTAAACTCTGGTGCAATCCGAAATAAAATTCGCACATAGGCGAGAGCAGCCCAAGCTCTTTCTCGTTTGATCATCCTGAATTGATCGGCGGTCAGGTTCGAGCGAAGAAATGATTCTTCCTCCGGATCCACCAGGTTTCGGAACGCCTCTATATCCAGCGAACTGATCAAGGTTCGCGCTTTGTCGGCGCCAGCCGGATCCTGCTTGCGTCTGGCCGCAAGATACACAAACAGGGTAGCTAAAGCAATCGCGACCGCAATGTAAATCGAGGCGTCATTCATCGCAAAAATCGCTCCAATTCTCTGTTCCACTGCTCTACGTCACCAGCCGGCACATCGGCGTGCTGCAGAACTCTCTTTGCCGGCACAATCAAGTAAGCGAGCCAGAGCAGCACAGCAACGTGATAGCTCCCGGTTGTAAGCAAGTCAAGCGCTTTGCGAGTGGATTCCGTGAGGTCTCCACTACGCATTGCCCAGTTGGCGAGTTCCACGGTCGACAAAATACCGAAACCCAACGCGATGCCAAAAACGTAGCTTTGCAGAGACAAACCGATCAGACGTGAGAACACGAGCAAGAACAGCACCAGGCCGCACTGAATAATGGCAATGCCTCTACCGAGCCATGCGGTCGCGGCTATCAGGCTGCTGGAAGTTGGGCCGGGAGCGAAGATTGCGCAGGAGATTGCGGCGGCAAGCAGAATTCCAGTGGTCCAGCGCAGCAACACCCTGGCAATTGCGTCCGCCCGTCCATGCTCGCGAAATACGTTGTTGAAGATTTCCTGAAGAATTCCGAAGCGCAGCGCCGTGCTTACGGCCAACGTAACCAGGAAGACGCGCATATACAACATTCCCTGGATGAGCTTCGTTACTGCGATGGCGAAGAGCAGCACAAACTCCGCGACCTCGTACCAGGTGTATATGGCAAATAGGGGAAAGCTTACATCCAGGCGCTTGACGCGCATCACAATCGCAACCAACGCCAGAAGGATGTGGGGCGCAATCCAAAGGTAATACAGCAGAAACCTGTACCCGTGCATCATCTCTCTCGGATCGTACTATATTGTCTTACGTTGTCCAAAGAAAGATTTTGCCGTTCGGAATTTGCGCCCCCCTCGCTGCTAATTGCCTGGCGGTATGCACCCGGTAGGCGTGCAATTCGGAAAAGGATTGCCGTCGGCGAAGCTGGGAACGCTTGAAGCGACCAGCAGAAAAGCCACTAAAACCGCTACTTGCAGAATTTGCTTCATGTTATTGCTCCTTAGGTGAGAATGGATGCACCGTGCTACTCTGCACACGCAGGTCTTGCCATGCAAATGGCGCATGATTTATTTTTCTTTTCGGAAAACGTAAATCGGTAATGCTCAGATCAGCTCTTGAAGATTTCGAAGGCAGCACTCTAAAGGCAGTACCCGGCCTTCTGGGGAAATTGCGCTATCTCGCGTTACTGCACAAGGGGGGTGGTGGCGAATACTCGCACTGGGGACTGGAGAAGATCTACGGACGGGGACCAGCAGAGAAGGCCATCAGGTTGTCCCACACCTCTTTGGTTGCTCGCATACTCAAAACGCCATTGCGGGACCTGGTGGAAGACTTGGAACGGTCGGCAGCGAATGCACAAACCACGAACTCCGAATTGTTGTTGAATCTCGCGACGCCGATAAGGAACGCGATACCCGCCCAGAGTTTACGCACTTCGGAAAAGCATCTCAGGCTAGTTTTGCAGACTCTTTCTGCCCTGGTTCAGAATAGAGCACCTGCCACCCCCCCAGACGCATCGCCACTCCCACCACCTGCCCTATAACCTCCGCCTCCTGGGGATGTTTCAGCGTGCGAACCGGGACTGGCGACAAAGGATGCGATTGCAGAACGATGCGATCCCGGTCGACTTGACACCAGGAGCAGACGAAACCATCACGGGTCTCGATGAAGTAAATAGGGCGCTCGAACTCAGAACGCCAAACGCCATCTGCGACTTGGTTTTTGGTTTCGTCTATCTGCACAAAGCTACCCGGCGGAAGAATCGGATGCATGGTGAAGTCTTCCGCTCCTATGTATCCATAGGAATATCGGCCGTCGGCAAGCGTCGAAAGATAGGTGAGGGGAACCACGCCCCACTGCTCGATCATGCGTGCAATGTTCGTCGTCTTGGCAAGTGTGAACGCCGGATCCAGCCGGACCGGAACACGGGCTGTCGTCGCACCATCCGAGGCTTGAGAAAAATGGGAACGATTGGGCCGCGCGGATGGAAGATCGGCATGAATCCCGTTAAGATCGACGCCATACCATGACAACAACTCACGGTAATCGGAGCGATAGATCGCCGCCAGGGTGTAGAGACGGAAGATGCTGGGAATGACGCCTTTCGTCTCAATGTCTGACAGTCGACTCGGCGGAATGGCGAACTCGTCATTGCCAAGTCTGCGTGAAACCTGCAAACTACCGGTTTCTACGTCCCTCATGGTGTAGCCGAGCGATTCTCTTAATACCCGGAGCCTCTGTCCACCCGTCATGCGCAGTCCCCAACCCGTTGCGACCAATACTAGCAGTCAGAATCCCCTGCGTGATTCCAAACTTCACATCATCTAAGTTCTGTTCGATTTCCGTAACGCAAGACGCCCGTCTAATCGCCTGACATAACAAAGGTTAGTTTAAGCCATCTGCGCTAGTTGTTGCGAGCATTGGCAGGCGGTTCGAGGTGCATCAACTCCGGTTTCTGAATCCTGTTTGCGATTCGTGACACTCGGGAGGAATCCCGGGACAAGCTCAGCTTTTACCAGGAACCACTTAAGAAGCCGCTCGGCCAATTCGGTCGAATACAAACCAAAGCCCAACCGACCTCTGTAACTCTGGGTCAAGATGAAGTGCGGGCTACAATGTTCTTTCGCCAATGTCTTCCAGTTCTCAAAACGCTTCCCCCAGAAGCCGGAGAAAAACTCCGCTCCGGGCCCGCCAGATCGAGGGTCGAGAATGGTGGCTCTGGGGATTTGCCGTCACCGTCACGGTAGCACTAACTGCGGGAATCGTCTTTCTCACTTTCTTTGCCGACCGTGCCGAATTCACTGGGCCCTATGCCACTGTCCTCAGAGAATGGGTTCGCGGACTGGCTGCCTTTGTTCTGTTGTTCGACCTCTACACGATGTACCAGCATCTTCAGTTGCAGCGCGTTCGACGACAGCTGGCTGAGCGCGATGAATTATTTCAGCTCATCACTGAAAACGCGGCCGACATGATCGCAGTGGTCGACGGCACCGGCGCGCGGCTCTATAACAGCCCCGCTTATCAGAAGGTGCTCGGATATTCATCCGAGGATTTAGCGGCCGGCTCTTCCGACGATCAGATTCATCCCTCAGACCGCGAACGCGTCGACCAGGCCGCACACAAGGCACGCACCACCGGCCGGGGACAAAGACTGGAATATCGCATGCGTCACAAGGATGGTTCATGGCGCATTCTGGAGTCGACGGCGAGTCCTATTCAAAGTGGGCATCGCCGCGATGAAAAGCTGGTGATCGTCAATCGGGACATTACAGAACGCAAGCGAGCCGAGGAGATGCTTGCGCATAGCGCGCTTCATGATGGCTTGACCGATCTTCCCAACCGCGCGCTCTTTGCCGACCGCCTGCAACATGCCTTGATGCGTGCCAGACGCCACGCCGACAATAAATTCGCCGTGCTCTTCGTCGACGTGGACGAATTCAAGATCGTCAACGACAGTCTCGGGCATCGCGTAGGAGATGAACTCCTGGTTCAAATCGCCAGCCGACTGACTGGCGGGTTGCGAGAAACCGATCTGGTCGCCCGCTCGGTAATGGTCGCTTCGCAGTCTCCCGAAGAAGGTCTCGCCAGACTCGGCGGCGACGAATTTGCTGTGCTCCTGGAAGACGTACTGAACCCAATCGGCGCCATTCGCGTTGCGCAGCGAATCCAGGAGAAATTGAGCCTTCCATTCGACGTTGGCGGTCAGCAGATCGTGATCACGGCCAGCATCGGCGTCGCCTACAGCAGCAATTCCTATGCCGGGGCCGAAGACCTGCTCCGCGATGCGGAACTCGCCATGTATCGAGCCAAGCGAACGGGAAAGGCGCGGTGCGAGGTCTTTGATCCGGCAATGCACTCCACGGCAGTGCATCGATTGAAACTCGAAACCGATCTTCGAAAGGGCATCGAGCGCGGAGAACTGATTGTCTACTACCAACCCATTGTCTCGTTGCAAAGCGGCAAGATTACGGGCTTTGAAGCCTTAAGCCGATGGCAACGTCCCGAGGGCATGGTTTCGCCCGCAGACTTTATTCCGGTGGCTGACGAAACGGGGCTCATCCTTACCATCAATCGGGCGCTCATGCTCGAAGCCTGCCAGCAGTTGCGCTCGTGGCAGTCGCAATTCGGCTGCGACCCACCCCTTACCATGAGCATGAATGTCAGCCCGAAACAGTTCATCCAGCCGGAACTGGCAAAAGAGATTGGCGCGATTGTTCAGCAGACCGGAGTCACTCCCAACACGGTCAATCTTGAAATTATGGAAACGATCGCTATGGGAGACGCGGACCGTGCGCTTTCGGTGATCTCGGACCTTAAGGCACTTGGAGTTCTCTTGAGCATCGACGACTTTGGAACCGGGTATTCTTCTTTGAGTCGGCTCCCCCGGTTTCCAGTAGACGCTCTCAAGATTGACCGCGTATTCATTTCCAATATGAATACCGATCACGACAGTCACGAAATCGTTCGGCTCATCGTAATGTTGGCGCATAGCCTCAGGTTAAAGGTGGTCGCCGAAGGCACGGAGACCGAAGACCAGATCACCGAGCTGAAGCGTCTCGGTTGCGAAATGGCGCAGGGATACCTCTACTCTCCACCGGTCGATCCGAAAACCGCATGCGGACTTCTGCATCGCAGCTACGAAGAAGTCCTACTGTCCTAGACGATCGAATCCGATGCGATTCAACTCTTTTGGAAGGACTGGCGCGGACGACGAGGCTCGAACTCACGATTCTCCGCCGTGACAGTGAAAGATTAACGAGTGTTTTTAATAACTTAGAGAGCACGGACGGCACTGCAAGTCATTCGAAGTACGTTGTCGGCAAAGCTATTGTGCCTGACGCCCTCGACTCCGCTCACGGCGAAGGAATCGGTTCATCGCGACATCAAACCCGCCAA
>PMSZ01000448.1 GCA_003168235.1 Acidobacteriaceae bacterium | reverse complement strand
GCGGGCTTTATACTTTTCCGTATCTTCGATATCTGGAAGCCGTTTCCCATCCGGCGTCTGGAGCGGCTACCCGAAGGTACCGGCATTGTCGTGGACGACTTGGGAGCGGGAATTTATGCACTCGCAATCATGCATCTCCTGCTGCACTTTGGTCTTCTAATAAAGTAGAGAGCGATAGTAATAAAAGTAGAGTAATCACAAAGTGCCCGTCCCCCGCCGTTAAGAATCGCCGGAAAAAATCCGGAAGAAAATAATCATGAGCATTTCCAATCGCCTGCTGGGAAAAAAGAACGTCAACGGTAAACCGCACATTGAGGCGGTCACTCCAACCTGCGCCCTGCCCGGCGGAGAAGTGAGAATCATCGGCAAGAGTCTTCGTCCCCACGAATTGCGCCGCCCCAGCGTGCGCTTTGGCGACGTTGAAGGCGCGGTGCTTATCAGTTCAGACGATTTCGTGGTTGCGCGCGTTCCCGATGGCGCATCGTCGGGATCGGTCGTCGTGCACGCCAATGGTCAAGCCAGCAACCCGCACGCGGTTGAGGTCGCCGTCCCCATTGCCGACAATCTTCATCCCGTCGCCAATCCCGCCCTCGATCATGAAGGCAATCTCTACGTAACATTCTCGGGATCACGGGGTCAAAAAGTTCCTGTATCCATCTTCAAGATCGACACCAACTACGTCGTCAAGCCGTTTCTCAGCGACATCATGAACGCTACCGCCATCGCCTTCGACCGCGCCGGTCAGATGTATGTTTCTTCGCGGCACGACGAAGCCGTATACAAAGTGGCGCCCAACGGCACCATGTCCACTTATGCCGAAGGCATGGGGGTCGCCACTGGAATTGCCTTCGATGCCGCCGAGAACCTCTACGTCGGAGATCGCAGTGGCACAATTTTCAAAATCGCCCGCGACCGCCAGATCTTTGTCTTCGCCACGCTCGAGCCGAGCGTCTCCGCTTATCACATCGCTTTCGGACCCCGCGGCGATATGTTCGTCACCGGTCCCAGCACTTCAAGCTTCGATTGTGTTTACAAGGTCGATCCGCACGGAACGGTTTCAGTTTTCTATCGTGGGTTGGGGCGTCCGCAAGGCCTGGCGCTCGACGTCGAAGGCAATATTTACGTCGCCGCCTCACTCGCCGGTAAACGTGGCATCGTTAAGATCACTCCTCAGGGCAAGGCGACCCTCGAAGTCGCCGGTCAGGGATTAGTCGGACTCGCGTTTGCCCCCGGCAAATCGGCCATTTTGGCCACCAACAGCACCGTCCAGCGCATTGCGTGGAATCTCCAGGGCCTGCCTCTGCCTGCGCAATAGTTTCGCGCCGTGTTAGTCGTTTTCGTGCTTGACCACCGTGAACACAAAAGGAAACGATTTCTCTTCGGATTGGCGCAATTCCTGGATCCAATCCCGAATTACCCGCTGGGCAGCGACAGCCAACGGGTAAAACTCAAATCCGGATCGCGAATCACTGCTGTGGCGAACCGTCGCCAGAGTCTCGATCATAGTGTCTCGCGTCGGCAACTCAATCACCACCGTTTCTCCTACCCGAGGCGGCCCGCAGACTAGCGCTCCCATTCCTCGCATGCTGATATCGAGACATACGCCACGGGTGGCGACCGGTCCAAAGCGTAGGTAGCGCCGCAGTGTGACCGGAATGCTGTGCACATAACGTGGCTCCCGCCGTCGCACTTGGTACGCGCGCGAACGAGAGAGCAATCCCGAGCTATCGACCAACATACGGCCCAATCCTTCAGCGGCGGCTAAGAATCAAACGCTCGGCTCTTAGGTCTTCCAAGTCCTAAGAATTCAGACCCTGAGACCTGACTCACGATGGCAACGGCCCTCCCCATCCCCACCCCGCCTGCAGACTGGCCCGTATCACTCCCATCAACTCCTCGTTATCCGCCGGCTTCTGAAAAAACGCGACCGCGCCCGAGTCAAGCGTCCGCTTTTCGTTAATGTCCGGATCGCGCGCCGTCAGCACAATCACCGGGATAACCGAAAGCGCCGGATATTGTTGCAGGTTCTTAAGTACGGCGAATCCGTCGCCCGCCGGCAATCCGAGATCGAGAACGATCAGGTGGGGATGTTCCTTCTGCGCCATGGCGATGGCCGAGTACCCATCGCACACACTGATCGTATCGAAATTGTTGGCCCGCAGGCGCAGGCTCAACGCCTGCCTCAGGTCGGGATCGTCATCGACAACCATAATTTTTGCGCGATTCATGGGCAGCGCTTCCGCGTTATTTTCAGTTCGCATGTTTTTGTTTCTCCTTTTCGATCAAACTTTGTTTATTCCCAAGGTCCTGCTGGATCATTTCGGAGACATAGTCGGCGATGCCCCAGACTTGTTGCTCCAGCGTCCTCGCATCTCCGGCTGGCGGCCCGGGCACGTTTTCAGCGGTCACCGATACAGTGCCGGACGCCTTCAGTTGGGGTTGAGCTCCAAGCTGATCGCGAATACGATCCATCAGGATCTTTGCCTTCTCCATGTCGGTGGATGCAATCACGAAAAATGTTTCGATCGGACTGGTGCCCCCAGTGGGCGGAAGAACCAGATCCTTGTCCACATAGATACACTGACGCAGCAGTTCGAGACACTGCTGGCAGGTATCCTTCCAGCTTCCGCGGCGCGATTTAGACAGCGGCGTTAGTTCAACTCGCACCAGGACGACATTCGCGCGCATCCGGCCCTGGTAAGTGATCACCGGCAGTAGAAGTTTCGCGAGCGAATACAGCGGCAAGGTAAATGAGAACGTGCTTCCGCTTCCGGGCTGGCTCGCCACCCACATCCTGCCGCCGTGCAGGGTAACAATCTCTTTGGCAATATAGAGCCCCAGCCCAAGCCCGGCCCGGCTGTCATCAATTGCGAACGGGTCTTGATACAGGCGCTCAAAAACTAACGGAAGCGACTCTGCCGGTATTCCGCGTCCGGTATCGCTCACCGAAAGATAGACCGCGCTCGGGTCTGTCTCCACCATCGAGGCTTTCACCGTTACCGATCCATCGCGCGGCGTGAACTTGATTCCGTTATCGATGAGGTTGATGAGGACTTCGATCGTGCGATCGGGATCCGCATAGACGAGAGGAACTGCCTCCTCGAGCACCGCGTGCAAACCGACGCGTTTCTCCGCCGCGGTAGGCCCCATCATCGCCACTGCCTGGCGAACCAGTTCTCCAATATCGACGCATCGATGGTCGATGCGCAGCTTGCCGCTGTCGACCCGGGTGGCTTCAAGCAGGTCGCGGATCATCGCATGTAACTGATTCACACTCCTCAGAACCGTCTTGAGGTGATCCGTCTGGTCCGGCTTCATCGCACCGGCAAGTCCATCCAGCAGAATCGTGACGTATTGGTGAATGCAAGTCAGCGGCGTGCGCAATTCGTGAGAGACGTGAGACAGAAATCGGTTCTTGAATTCGAGTTGCTGCTTGCGCGTGATCTCCAGCGAGAGCAGCAGCCCCTGCCGTTCCACCGCGTAGCGCAGGGCACGCTCCAGTTGCTTGCTGGTGATGTCGCCTTTCACCAGATAATCCTGCACCCCCTGGTGGACGGCCTTGATCGCCATCGCCTCGTCGTCCTGCCCTGAAAGAATGACCACTGGCACATTCGGAGCTTTTCGCATGATTTGCCGAAATGTATCTGCGCCGTGGCTGTCGGGAAGGTTTAGATCCAGCAATACCAGCGCCGGAGTATCCGCATCCAGACATGCCAGCCCATCCGAGAGCCGGGGAACGCAGTTCACCTGGACATCGGATTTCCCCTCCACCAGCCGCAAACGCACCAGGTCTGCGTCTCCGGGATTGTCTTCGATCAGCAAAACGTGAGTAGGTTGATGTTCCATCGTCATTACTTCCCTTTCTTCTGTTTTTCGTCCTCGGGCAGGCTCGCGGAGCCGAACCAGAACGCTTCGATCGACTGCATCACCGAAAAATATTCGCTAAGAGTTCCCGGCTTGCTGACATAGCAGTTGGCGCCCAGTTCGTAACTGCGCGCGATATCCTGCATCGAGCGCGAAGTGCTGAACACAACGATGGGGATGGTCTGCAGGTCCACGTCGCCCTTGGCTTCCGCCAAAACAGCGCGACCGTCCTTCTTCGGCAAGTTCAGATCCAGAATCACCAGGTCGGGACGCGCCGCGTCCGCGTATCGGCCCGCACGATGCAGAAACTCCATCGCCTCCGCGCCATCCGACACACTGCTAATGCAGCTCTGATGCCTGCCCCCGGCCAGCGCCTCCTGCGCGAGACCGACATCGGCCGGGTTGTCGTCCACAAGAAGGACCTGAGGCATTGATTTCACTGCCCCGGCTCCCCCCTTCTCATGTTGGCGACCGGCAGGCAAGGTTGACCTGAAAACGCCGGATCTGGAAACTGTTGGGCCGACAAACCTTCGCCAACACACACCGGGATATCCCTAAGTAATCCCTGCATGGACATAGCTATCGGCATCGCCCCAATCGCCTTGAGAACCTAAAGACAACCCGGAGCTCACCAGAGAACACTCGAAACGTTCTATCCGGGCACGTCCGAATGGACGTACCTGGCGACTTGTTAGAACAAGCGTGGCGGTTATAAGGCTGGTTTTTGCGTTGGGAACGATGGGCGAGCGGGAGGGTCCGCGCGCCACTACTTTCTGTAAACCGTAGGCTGTGGACCCTTTTCGAGCATTTCCTTGTCCCAGATCATGCCTTCGCGCGTGTAGCTCGCCAGCTCGAAATCCTGTGTGAGCTCAAGCGCGTCGGTCGGGCAAGCATCTTCGCACAAACCACAGAACATGCAGCGGCTCAAGTCGTAGGTAAAACTGACAAGCTCTTTTCGGCGGGTTTTCTCGTTGCGCTCGCTGGTAACTACAATCAGATTTTCCGGGCAAACCAGCGCGCACAAATCGCAGGAGATGCAGAGCGTCTCGTCGGTATCCGGGTTTACGTTCAGCCGCGGCGCACCCCGGTAACGCTCAGCCACCTGCGGACGCTCCAGCGGATATTGCTCGGTATAGATTTCCTTCGGGTCCTGATAGCGGAACGTCACCACCAGTCCCTGGATCAGATCGACCAGGAATATCTTCCGCAAGATCGCGGTGATTCCCATAACCTGCATAGGATATCACCGCAGCGAATCGGAACCTCGCTCGCACCGCCGCGGTAGCGGCTCAGTTTCAATTTGTTTTGAAAGGGCACGACTTCAGAGGTCGCGGAAAAACTCTGACTTGCCCCAGCTTTTGGGTGGCGCAGCGCTTCAGCGCTGCGGTAAAGGTTTTGTTTTGAATCCGGCTTCTAGCCGCTGAGAAAATCTGTTTTTCAAACTGACGCGCAACCGGGAACTAGATCTTGTTGCGATTGCGCTTGTCAGTTCCCCACAAACCGCAAATACAAGTCTCGGTCCGTTCTGCAAGTCTCCGCCATCTGCTTCACTTTCCCCCAGCCTTCAAGCTGACTGTCATCGCGCACGCGATCTTTCGCGCGCTCCCATTCCTGGAGAAAAGCTTCCATCTGCAGATGGTTGAATACGGTCTTTCCAAACGGATCAATCCCGCCCAGCAGCGGGAAATCCCCTTCGCCGGGGGCGGGAACCACTCCATGCAGCATCACCCACTCGCTGCGTTCGCCAAGATCGTCTTCCAGCTTCACCACCAGAGACATCGCTAACCTCGCCGCATACCGAAGCATCAAAGCGTACTGGCCGCAATGTAACAGTCCCCGAGTGCGTTGTCCAAACAGGCCGCCCATCAAAAGTAACCGCTAAGTAATTACGGAGAATGAATTACGGTGTCGGCGCGGGTGCCCCACTTCTCGCGCCTTTCGAGAAGTGGCCTCCCGCTGGTCTGCCCGGAGCGAAATTAGCTCACAACCTAGGCGCTACCCACTTGCCTTTTCCCTGAAACCTTGAAACTCTGAAACCTTGAAACTTTGCACCTAGCCCCAAATGGTCTTCGTCCTCGACAACTACGATTCCTTCACCTACAACCTCGTCCAGTATCTCGGAGAACTGGGCGCCCAGGTCGAAGTCCGCCGCAACAACGAAGTCACCCTCGGAGAAATCGAGGCCCTCCGCCCCGACCGCATCGTCGTCTCTCCCGGACCCTGCACTCCCCAGGAAGCCGGCATCAGCATCGACCTCATCCGCCATTTCGCCGCCGGAGTTCCTGCCAGCGCAGGAGGCCCGCTTTCCCGTAGCAAAGCCTCCCGTAGCGTCCCCTTGCTCGGCGTCTGCCTCGGACACCAGGCCATCGGCGCAGCCTTCGGAGGCCAGATCGTCCGCGCCCGGGACCTCATGCACGGCAAAACCAGCCCCATCGAGCACGACGGCAAAACCATCTTCGCCGGACTCCCGTCTCCCATGACCGCCACCCGCTACCACTCCCTGATCGTAGAAGAGGAATCCCTGCCCCAAGACCTCGAAATCAGCGCCTGGACCACCGATAAGAATGATAAGAATAAAAGCAATAACGACAAAGACGGCACCCGCGTCATCATGGGATTGCGCCACAAGACCCTTCCCATCGAAGGAGTCCAATTCCACCCCGAAAGCGTGCTCACCGGCGAAGGCAAGAAACTGGTGGCCAACTTTCTGAAGCTTTCCGCCTGAAATCGTAACTCCTTGTCATCGCAGGACATATACCAAAATGTACGTACAAAAAAGGCTGCATAGTGTTCCACGTGGAACACATCTCCGTTTTGCAGGTTAGCGGCCGCGGGCCATCTCTACCGCCCGCAGCACCCCCCGCGCCTTGTTCTCCGTCTCCTCGAACTCGCGCTCGGGGTCGGAGTCGGCCACGATGCCTGCCCCGGCCTGCAGGTACGCCTTCTTCCCCTGCATGAGCAGGGTCCGGATGGCGATGCAGGAGTCGAGGTTGCCGGCGAAGTCGGCGTAGAGCACGGAGCCGCCGTAGACGCCGCGGCGGGTCGGCTCCAGCTCTTCGATGATCTGCATGGCGCGGACCTTGGGCGCGCCGCTCAGGGTGCCGGCGGGGAAGCAGGCGGCGAAGGCGTCCATGGCGCTCAGCCCCTGCCGCAGCTGGCCCTCGAGGGCTGAGACCAGGTGCATGACGTGGGAGTAGCGCTCCACGTACATGAGCCGGGCGACCTTGACCGAGCCGTACTCGCTGACTCGGCCGAGGTCGTTGCGNNTGGGTGCCGGCGATGGGACGGTATTCGAGACGGCGTCCGGCGGCGCGCACCAGCATCTCTGGTGAGGAGCCGAGGACGTGCATTCCGGCAGATGCCTTGCTGCTCGCGCCGAAGCGGAGGAAATACATGTATGGCGATGGATTTACTGTTCTTAGCGCACGGTAGAGATCGAACGGGGCGACTCCGGGTTCGAAATCCCAACGTTGGGAGAGCACGACCTGGAAAATATCTCCGGCAGCGATGTACTGCTTGGCGCGGCGCACGTTTTCCAGAAATTTCGGCTTGGGGGTGCGGGCGCGGGTTTTGAGTTTTGTTTTTGCGGCGGTCTTGCGCCAGTGTGCGGGCTTCCAGCCGGCGGCGAGTTTTCGCTCGATGCGGGCAATGTCCTGGACGGCGCGGGCGTACGCAGATTTCAGCTGGGCAGGCTGTAGGGCTTTGCTTCCGCCGGGCTGGGCTACGTCATGCTTGGTCACGTCCACCGAGGCGACGATATGGATCTGGTGGCGCAGGTGGTCG
>PMSZ01000334.1 GCA_003168235.1 Acidobacteriaceae bacterium | reverse complement strand
CACCTGACACCTGAGACCTGCCGCACGCCCGCTCGCCCGGCGCCACTGCTAAAATAATCAGTTCGTCACGCACGGCGTCGTCATGCATTCCAGATCCTGCTACTCAGGAGAGTTCATTGAAGCAGCTTCAGCGCGTTAAGATCAGCGCTCTTGGCACTTACGTTCCGCCTCGCCTTCTCACCAACGCCGACCTCGAAATGATGGTCGATACCAACGATCAATGGATCATGGAACGGGTTGGCATTCGACAGCGGCACATCGTGGACAAAGGGGTTGCGACCAGCGATCTGGCGGTCGAGGCGGCGAAGCGAGCGCTGGCCGAGCGCGGGATTGAGGCGTCCGAACTGGACGCGATAATCGTGGGAACGGTTACTCCCGACATGTTCTTCCCTTCGACGGCTTGTCTGGTGCAGGACAAGTTGGGCGCAAAGAACGTTTGGGGTTTCGATCTCTCGGCGGCGTGTTCGGCGTTCGTTTACGCGTTGCAAACGGGAGCGCAGTTTGTTGCTTCCGGATCGCACAAGAAGGTGCTGGTGATCGGCGCCGACGTGATGTCGTCGATCATCGATTACACGGATCGCGCTACGTGCGTGATCTTCGGCGATGGCGCAGGCGCGGTTCTGCTGGAACCTGCGGAAGACGATTCGGTTGGGCTCATTGACTTTCTCCACGAAGTGGATGGAGCGGGCGGATGCTCGCTTTACATGCCCGGCGGCGGAAGCCTGAATCCGTCGACGCAGGAAACGGTCGCGAAGAAGATGCACTTTGTGCATCAGGATGGAGCGGCGGTGTTCAAGTTCGCGGTGCGCAAGATGGCAACTCTGTGTGAAGAGATTCTTAAGCGCAACAACATCCAGGGCAACGAGATCGATGCGTTCATTCCGCACCAGGCGAACAAGCGCATAATTACGGCGACAGCGGACCGGTTGAGCATGCGTCCAGAAGCGGTGATCATCAACATTGAAGAGTTCGGAAACACGACCGCGGGGACGATTCCGCTGGCGATGGAAACCGCGCGCCAGCAGGGCAAGCTGAAGAAGGGAAGCCTGGTGCTGCTGGCCTCAGTGGGAGCAGGATTTACCAGTGGAGCGACGTTGCTGAGATGGGCGTACTGAGGCAGGTCTCAGGTGTCAGGNNTCAGGAAAAGCAAAATCAAGCCCTTTGGGGTGAGACTTGAAAACGATTGATCAGGCCGTTCAGGATCCGGCCTAATTCTTCTGTCTGCGATATCAGGCTTTCGTATGCTTGCTGTTCGATGTATTCCAGATCACGTGCTATCGAAACCTGTGTTTCCAGTTCGAGGAGTGATCCGCGGGCTTGATACACGAAGTGGACGAGGTCCTTGTGGGAATAACGCCCCTTACCCTCCGCAATGTTGCTGGCGACCGAAACGATTGCACGCCGCATCTGCGAGGTGAGGCCGTAAGCCTCGTCTCTCGGGAAACGACGAGTACAGCGATATACATCACAGGCAAGGCTCTTTGCTTTTTGCCAGGCGATCAGATCTCGGTAGCTCCCAGACATGAGCACCAGACTATCGAATTCGACGCGTTTCCGCAGTGATGATGGTCACGAGAAAGTTGGTTGGTTTTTGTTTTTCCTGACACCTGAGACCTGACACCTGACACCTGTTTTCTAAGACCTAAGACCTAACGCTGAGCTCCGCCCCCACCAGCGATTCGAAAATCTTGACGCCGTCGGTGCCGCCTAGCTCGGGTTCGGCGGAGCGTTCGGGGTGGGGCATCATGCCGAGGACGTTGCGTCCGGGACTGCAGATGCCGGCGATATTCTCGAGCGATCCGTTGGGATTCGACTCGGGTGTGGTTTCGCCTTGCGCGTTCGCGTAGCGGAAGACGACCCGGTTGTCGCGGTTCAGTTCGGCGAGCGTCTGCTCGTCGCAGAAATAATTTCCTTCCATGTGGCCGATGGGGATGGCGAGGACTTCGCCGTTGCGGCAGGCGTTGGTGAATGGCGTCTCGGCATTTTCGACGCGCACGTCGACCGTTTTGCAGACATATTTCAGGCCGACGTTCCGCATGAGCGCTCCGGGGAGCAACCCGGACTCGCAGAGGATCTGGAACCCGTTGCAGATGCCGAGGACGAGTCCGCCGCCGTCGGCGAACTTGCGGACGGATTCCATGACCGGGGAAAATTTTGCGATGGCGCCAGTGCGAAGGTAGTCGCCGAAAGCGAAGCCTCCGGGAACGATGATGGCATCGCAGTTCTGCAGGTCGTGCGAGTCGTGCCAGAGAAAAGTTACGGGCTGCCTGGCAACGTGCTGGATCGCCCAGAAAGCATCGTGGTCGCAGTTGGAACCGGGGAAGATTATGACGCCAAATTTCATAAATGCGTTCGTGTTTACTATCTGGTACCGGGTACCCCCTCCCCTCGGTCTATTGAAATCATGGGGTTGGAGGAGAAATTCTTCCCGGTCTTTGAGAAATAAGGACTTAAAGTAAAGGCTTGAGGTAATGAGACTTAGCTCTAAACTGTCCTATTCCTAGCCAATTTTCAAAGAACTGCTTCGCCCGGGTCCATTGTTCCCGAAATCTACTCGGCAGAAATCTGGGGTCGATAATTCATAGTGACAAGGGTTGAGAGCTTAGGTCAAGAAAAAAGTGCGGGGTGCGGCTGCGTCATATACGTTCTTCGTTTTTGTTTCCGGATTGTTTCCGCTCTGTGCATCTCTCTTGCGGCGATGAATGTACACTCTTCCACGCGCGGCCGTGGTTAAGGGGTCAGCTTAAAGACCGTGCCATCGTTGTCGGCGCCGCCTGCGTAAGTTGTGCCATAGAGGTTGCCCTGTGCGTCGAAGATCAGACTCGAGTGGGAATAGGCGCCATCCGCGCCGCCGGTGAAGCTATAGAGGACCTTTTCCGTCCCGGAGGAGGTTATCTCGAATATTGTGCCGCAGCCGTCGACGCAGTTGGGATTGCCGCCGGCGAAAGTTGTGCCATAGAGATTGCCCTGCGCATCCATGATGAGGGATGAGCCGGGACTGGACCCATCGTTCGGCGGGCCGGTGAAGGTGTGAAGCAATGTCTCGGTGCCGCTCGGATCGAGCTTGAACGCGACGCCTGAACTCGAAGCGCCGCCTGCCGAAGTCGTGCCGTAAAGATTGCCCTGACTATCGAGGATCAGGCCGCTCGGATACGCCCCGTCTTTCAGCCAAGCTGGAAGAGACGGCGCTGAGGGTCGAAGGAGGGAGCGGAAGCTGTGGAGCACAGTCTCGGTGCCGGTTGGAGTCACTTCAAACACCGTACCGGTGTCGCGGGCGCCGCCGTAGGTAGTTGCACCGTAGAGGTTGCCCTGCTGGTCCCTGACTACGCCGGTATAGAGCACGGAGCCGTCGGCACAATTCTGGGCGGAGCAGAAGCTGTACAGCACAGTCTCTGTCCATCCGCTTTCTGAGGGTGTCAGCTCAAAGACTGTGCCCATGCTGTTAACGCCGCCTACGACGGTGGTGCCGTAGAGATTGCCCAGCGCGTCGGAAACCAGTGTTCCCCAGGGATAGGCGCCGTAGGGAAAATAATCGAACGACGATTGGGTGAAATTGTAGAGCACCTCTTCCGTGCCGGACGCAGTTACCTCAAAGACGATGCCGCAGCCCGACGAGCAACTGCCATCGCCGCCCTGATCGGCCGTGCCATAGAGGTTGCCCTGCGCATCCATGACCAAACCGGCGTAGGAATTCGCTCCGTCGTACGGTGCACCGGTGAAGGTGTGGAGTGTGGTGAGGGTTTGAGCCGGCGCGCGCTGAGTGGTCGCGGCGAGCAAGACCACCATGGCTGCCAGCAGCAACAACTTTGGCGTGATGCGGTTCAATGCCGAATGTAGGTTGGACATTGCGTCCTCCTGGTTTGTATCGCAGGACAGGTTCCCGCTAGCGACGACCCTTGCTCTGCCAGGTTGGAGCCCGGTTACGGGCCCGGTAGTTCTTTGGGGGAGTTACAGCGTGTAATGCGAAGCAATTATGCGCTTGCGGCAAGGGTGGGGTCAAGGGCGGAGGCGGCTTCGCGCGTCGCACAAAACAAGTTGTGGCGCGGTAGGTCGAGGTGATTGGTGCTCAGGGTCAGCGCCCAAACTGCGGGCGCTGACCTGAGGCAAAAATGGCGCTAACTGCTGGTTGAGCTGACGGTAGTGGTTCCATCATCTCCAGCGGGTGCGTCGTCGCTTGCGCTGGGCCTTGCGGGATAAATATTGGGCGAAGCCTGGTCGGACGATGGATCGGACGAGGCGTCATCGCGATACGGAGGATAGTTCGACCAGTTGTCGCTGTAGCCGTCATATCCGTAGTAGCCGTAGCCCGGGCCATAACCGGGTCCGTACCAGTACGGCGAATACCAGTAAGGGTTGTACCAGGGACTCCAGCCGAAAGCCCAAGGGCCCCAGAAGGGCCCGAAGCCAAAGCCGAAACCGAAGCCCCAGCCGCCTCCCCAACCCCAGCCTCCGCCCCAGCCGCGGCCGTATCCAAAGCCACCGCCGTAGTAGCCGCCTCTAAAGCCGCCGCCGGCGAAACCCGGTTCTCTGGTTCCGTTGAAGGAATGGAAGTTGCCGTCGGCGGTACCGGTGCTGTGCGCTACAAGGTTTGAGCTGCCGGTGGAATGGGCGGCATTGCCTCCGAACGAATGCCACTGACCATCGGCGACGGCGGGATGAATGTTGTGAGCGGCGTCGGACGCCGCACGACTGGCGGACGAGCTTGAGCTGCGTCCGGCTTCGGAGCCGCCGCGATTGTAACTTCCGCCGCGGCTGTAGCTGCCGCCGCGTTCGCCTGCTTCTGAACCACGGCCATAGGAGCCGCGAGATTCTTCGCCGCCGTGGTAGGAACCGGCGCTGCCGTGGTAGCCTCCGCCACCATAGCTGCCGCCACCGCGGGAACCGCCGCCTCCGCTGCTGTGGCCACCGCCTCCGCCGTGCTGGGCGAAAACGAGAGTTGGCGAGAGGGCAAGGGCGATGAAAGCGCTGAAGCTGACGAGAGATCTCTGAAAACCGGTCATAAATCTGTGCCTCCGTTGCGAACGTGGCAACCGTGCTGCCGCATTCATATGGCACGCCCCTGGTTGATCAGATTCTAACGCCGGTCACGGGGTTGCGCGAAAAAAAATCGAAGCGAGGGTCACACGCGAGTAGGTGACTTTTGGGATGTCCTTCTGCCGAACCTGATTTTCGAGGGTTGGCGTGATGCTGGGCGGTATTCCGGGTTAGCGCCCGTCCAACGTTAGCGCAAAGGTTAGCGCCCAAAGCGCGGGCGCTAACCTGTGGCGGGCACCTTGCTATTTTCCCGAGACTTCGTTCCATAGAAACGACAGCTCGTCGGCGGTGTCTTCAATGGCTTGCGTGATGGAGACGCCGGCGCTGTGTCCGCTGATGGTTTGGTAGTGCAGCAGGATGGGGCGATCGTTGGCATTGTCTTTCTGAACCAAGGCCGTCATTTTGCGGGCGTGAAGAGGATCGACTCTGGTATCGCTGTCTCCGGTGTTGAACATGATGGCGGGGAATTTCATGCCGGGCTTCACGTTCTGATAGGGCGAGTACTTGAGCAGGTAGGGAAACTGGTCGGCGTTATCGGCAGAGCCGTATTCGGCGGTCCACCACTTGCCGACCAGGAAATTCTGGAAACGGATCATATCGAGCAGGGGAAAGCCGCACCAGATGGCGCCGAACATTTCCGGATGCTGGGTCATAGCGGCGCCCATGAGAAGGCCGCCGTTGGAGCGTCCACGAATCGCGAAGTGGTCAACCGAGGTGTATTTTTCATCGACCAGATATTGGGCCGCGGCGAAGAAGTCGTCGAAGACGTTTTGCTTGTGCTCGAACATTCCGGCCTGGTGCCATTTTTCGCCGTACTCGCCACCTCCGCGCAGATTGGGCTGGGCGAAGAAGCCGCCTTGCTCAAGCCACCACGCGTATTCAGGATTCCAGCCAGGGTTGAGATCGACGAGGAAGCCGCCATAACCGGTCATCAAAGTCGGAGTGTTGCCGTCGCGCTTCACGCCTTTTTTGGAGGAGATGAACATCGGAATGCGCGTGCCGTCTTTGGATTTGTAGAAAACCTGCTTGACCTCGTAGTCGTCGGAGTTGAACGGCACCTTCGGTTTAGCGAAGACTTCGGTCTTGCCGGTGGCAACGTCGTAGCGATAAATGGTGGGCGGGATGATGAACGACTGGAAGCTGTAGAAAGCTTCGTTCGAATCCTCGCGTCCATTGAGTTGGGAGGCCGCGCCGAGGGTGGGATATTCGAGGTGTCCGATCTGGTGGCCGTCGAGAGTGAAGATATTGGTTTGGGTGACGACATCGTGGAGTCCGGTGACGAACAGCTTTCCGCCCACGATGGTGATGCCGGAGATGACGTCGGCGGCCTCGGGGACGATGGTGGTCCAGTTTTGTGGTTGCGGGTTAGCGATGGAAACTTTGACGACGCGATAGTTGGGCGCCTGATAATCGGTGAGCAGGTAGAGATCGTCGCCGTAGTTTGTCGGAGTGAAACGGTAATCCATGCCACGGACGATGGGGCGAATGGGCGAACCGGGCTGACGCAGATCCTTCGCGTAAATATCGACGCGCTTGGCGGGGACGCCGTGGACGACACCGATCATCAGGTAGCGTTCATTCTCGGTGACCTCGGCTTGAATGAGTTCCATTTGGCCGAAGGTCTCACCTTCGAAACTCTTGCCGAAGATGAGATTGTCGCTGGAAGCGGGAGAGCCAAGCTGGTGGTAGAAGACGAGAGTTCCGGTCTTCTCGTAGCGCGCGTAATAGAGGCCTTGTTTATCGGGGCTGAGTTGGATGCCTTCATAGCGCGCGGAGGGCAGCGAGTCGGACAGTTCGCGACTCGCGCCATTCTTGTCGATCTCGAGGATGTGCACTGATTCTTCGTCTGCGCCGCCGGAACGGATTCCGTAGACGAGCAGTGTGCCGTCTTTGGAGATGTCGTTGATTTGCACCGAGGTGTTCTGGTCGGCGCTGAGCCTGGTGGCATCGATGAGC
>PMSZ01000336.1 GCA_003168235.1 Acidobacteriaceae bacterium | reverse complement strand
CGTTTTCGAGATTCTATCGCCGGTTGGTGAGGGCCATCATTGCTCAACGCTTCAGTGCTCCGGTAAGGCGGGCAGCGCCACCTTCTGCTGAATCCCCGCGCCCTCGACGACCGTGTAAATAAAATCCGCGGCCACGTCGCGCAGAACTTCCGTTTCTCCATTCGGCCAGCGAATGCTGACTTCACTCATCTTGTCGTTTTCGGCTAGCCCAAAATGCAGGCGCAAATCGTTCTGCGAAAGGTAGCTGGCGCCGCCGCGCACTTCATCGAACTGCACCAGCTTGCCGGCCTTCACCGTGACGCGCGCGCCGATGGCGGCCTTATTGCTTTTCATTCCCACCAGTTTGAACAGCACGCGGTGATTCGGGCTGTCGTTATGATTCAACAGCAGCGATGGCGGCTCACCCACGTTGAGCACGACGATATCGACATTGCCATCGTTATTGATATCTCCAAAAGCCGCGCCCCGCCTGGATTCCAGGGGCATGTCCGCGAACACGGAAGAAACATCCTCAAAAGTCCCGTCGCGATGATTGCGGAAGAGCAGCATCGGCTGGCGGTAGGTCATACTGCCGGAAGTCGCATCGGCCTGGGGATAGACGTGGCCATTGGCGACGAATAAGTCCAGCCAGCCGTCGTTATCCATATCGAAGAACGCCGTGCCCCAACCAACGAGCGGCAGGCTGGGCTGGCCGAGGCGCGATGGCATGGCGACGTCTTCAAATTCCTGCGTGCTTCCCACTGCGCCCAGGTTGCGGTAGAGCGTATTGGGCTGATCGGCGAATTCGGTAACGAACATCGAGAGGCGTCCGCTGTGGTCGTAATCGCCCCAGGTCACGCCCATCGAGCCGAGTGCCTGACCTTCGCCGTTCAGCGCGATGCCGCCCACCAAAGCCTCATCTGCGAACGTGCCATCGTGATTATTGTGATAGAGATGGTTGGGAGTCGCGTCATCAGCGACAAACAGGTCAGGCCAGCCGTCGTTGTCGTAGTCGCCCCAAGTCGCGCCCAGTCCATAATATTTTTCGGGATCGTCGACGCCGGCTTTTTTCGAGACCTCTTCAAACGTGCCGTCGCCCCGGTTGTGGTAGAGCAAATCGGTCTCGCCTTCCATGCCCCACGGGCCGCATTGCACGGGCGCGCCTTTGAACCGGCAGAACTTGGTTGAGCCGAACGCGGGCAGGTCATTGATATCGAAGTGCACGTAGCGTGAGACGAACAAATCGACGTTGCCATCGCGGTCGTAATCGGCCCATGCCGCGCCAGTGGAGAAGCCGCCCCCGCGCACTCCGGCCTTGTCGGTTACATCTTCGAAAACGCAATTACCTTTATTGCGATAGAGGGCATTGCCGCCGTATCCAGTAACGAACAGATCGAGATTGCCGTCGTTGTCGAAATCGGCGACGGCTACACCCATGCCCCAGCCTCTGCGCGTCAGTCCAGCTTTCTCGGTGATGTCGGTGAACTTGAGGTCGGCGTCCTGGTGCCAGAGCGTGACGAGCAGATCGCCGCCCTGTTTGTAGCGATCGACAGTCGATCCGTTAACCATCACGATGTCGAGTTTGCCGTCGTTGTCGCAGTCGAACAGACCGACGCCTCCGCTCATGGATTCAACGACGTAGTATTTTTCGCGGGAGGAAATGTGCGAAACGGTGAGGCCAGCCTGGGCGGCGATGTCGCGGAAAATGGGCACGGCGCCGGTCGGCTTGCTAGTCGGCTTGGAAGGTACGGATTTCTTTTCTGCGCGCGCGGAAGGGATGTCGACTGGCGCGGCATTTTGCGAAACGGACTGGGCCAGCAGAAGGCCGGCGCTCAGGCTCAGGCTAAGACTAAAGATGATCAGGATGGTGGTTCGCGCAAGCGACATGCAGTGTGATTGTAGCGCGGCCCGATTGTTTCAACCCGGATTGTCATTCTGGCGGCGCTCGCAGAAGCAGGTCCTTCGCTTCGCAAGAAATGACAAACTTACTTGGCTGGGAAATTATTTGCGCGGATACTGGAACGAATATCCGCTCGATTCATTGCCCGACATGAACCGCGTGTTGTATTCGAGCAAGTAGTTCAAGTGCTCGGCATCCGACGGGAAACTGCCGCGATACGGATAGGACTCCATGTCGCGGAATGGCAGCGGATCGACTGTGTCCCCACGGTAGGCGTAGAAGTCCATATCTTTTTCGTAGCCGTTGGCGATAAAGAAATAATCGCGCACCCAGCCGCGCGGCATCGCGGGAAGTTTTGCGGGATCGAAATCGAGCGCGACCTCGTCGCCGGATCCGAAGACGACAAATTTGTCATCGACCGATTCGAGCAGCGGACGCACGTCGCCGTAACGCGTGTACGCGCCGGAAGGCCGCGTGTAGGGCCCGGTGACGCTCGTTTTTTCATAAATATATTTCACGTTGCCGGGCGGCTGGTCTTCGATCTTCAGAGGAAATCCGCGAAAATCGAGTTCGGCGTGCGCGAGCGGAACGTGTGTCAGGCGGGCATTCTGGTTCTGGGAATCTTCCTGGTTCGTGCGGCTGATGAGGATGTTGTCCCAGTAGATCTGAAGGTTCGTGGTGATGCGAATGCGGCGAGTGCCCGGCGGAAGTTTACCTGTGAGGTCGGCGGTCATGGTGCGCGCGCCTCCGGCGGGGAATCCCATGTCATCGACTACGCGCACCCATTTTTCTTTTTCGTTGCTTCCAGACGAACCGCTGGACGCCCCGCCGATTTGAACCAGTGCTTCGACATACGGCGCAACCGGCCGCAAATGCGCTTGGTCGGCGGCGTACATGCTGGTCGCCGAGTAATATTCGATCTCGCCATGCATCAGCAACCACAGCGGGCCGCCACGGTAGGGCTCGCCCAGGTCGAGTGTCAGAGTATGTGGCTCCGTGAATCCAATGAACGGGAGCGCTTTGAAGTCGCCGAAATACCGGTGCGCGAGCAAATCCGGGAGCACGTTGTGACCGTGTTCATCCCACGCCGCAGCCGGCGGGCGCGCATCGTTCTTGTTGCTGAAGACGACCTTGAACGGCGGGTACGGGGGATTGCTGGCGAAATACTCGTTGGGATAGACATCGACATCGGCAGGATGATCGACGGCGAGCAATTGCACCTGATCGAGATAAACGGATTCTTCGAGCGGCTCCATGAAACGGAAACTCAGCATGCCATCTTTTTCGCGGAGCGCATTGCGATCGATTTTGATGGCTTCGGTGGGCCGCGGAATATCACGCTCGATCTTGTTTCCGTTCGCCGCGATCCAATGGCCGACAACGCCGGCGCCGAGCATATCGCCGACGAGGTGATATTCGTGGCCATCCCACGCGAAAAGCGTCGGACAGGAACTGCCGCGACGGTCGAGCTCCGTAATGTTTTGC
Source organism: Acidobacteriaceae bacterium (assembly GCA_003168235.1). Classification (GTDB taxonomy): domain Bacteria; phylum Acidobacteriota; class Terriglobia; order Terriglobales; family Acidobacteriaceae; genus Acidiflorens. The sequence goes on along the minus strand of PMSZ01000336.1, from coordinate 2,352 downwards.
AGCTTGTTGGCGGCAACGCTGATTTCATCCTGTAAAACGCCGGTCGGCCACAACATGCGGACCACGTCAGCCTCTTTCGCTTGGCCGAGGCCGATAGTCAGGTAAGGCGAGTTCTGACCGAGATAACCGGACGATCCGTAGACCTCAAATTTCTGGCGAATGCCATCGGAGAAAACTTCAACCTTCGTGCCGATAGCGGACTTGTTGTCGTTGAGTCCCTTAAGCGCAAGCCGCAAAGAGTTGTTCTTGTTGCCGCCTTCGTTGTGGAGCAGCACGGCAGGCCCATGGTTTTGCGTGATCAGCAGATCGACGGCTCCGTCGTTGTCGTAATCGCCGACAATGATGGCGCGCGGCTCCTTAAGCTGAATCTTGTCGAGTCCGACGTCGGCGGTAACGTCTTTCCATCCGTCGGGCCCGAGATTGCGGAAGAGGCGGACTTCGCCTTTGCCATCTTTGGTCTCGCCGACAGCGACTAGGTCAACCCAGCCGTCGTTGTCATAGTCGATGGCGGCGACACCGTAAGCGCGGACCCAGTTGATTTCGGGTAATGGAACTCGATCGAAGCTCTTGCCTTGATTGTTGCGCCAGAGGGTGATGCCGGGCGGTCCTGTGTGTGTAAAGGCAAAGTCCATCCAACCATCGTGATTGAAATCAAGAACGGCGAGTCCGGTCGTTGGCGCTGGCATGGCTGAAGACCAGGGCTGCCGCACAAGAAATTCTCCTTCGCGCTGGTTTTCAAAGATGCTGGGAGCCTCCTCTGAACTGGTAACCACAACGTCGACGGCCCGGTCATTGTTGTAGTCGGTGCCTATGCTGTTGGTCGCGGTCGCTCGCCATAACCCGAGATCGCTGGTCACGTTCGTGAAGGTGCTATTCCCGTTGTTACGCCACATCTCCGCGGGAAGTGGTGACAAGTGCCACTCTAAGCCCATAACTGGGGACCAAGCTTCCCTAATGCCCAGCAAATCCAAGTCCCCGTCATGGTCGTAGTCAACAAAATTCAGACTCCTCCAACCGACTACGCTGCCGCCAGCGGTTCTGTCACTAATGATTCCAGCAGCCTGTGTCACGTCGACAAACTTCATCGCTTTATCATTGCGCAGCAAATGAATCCCGTTCGATGTGCTAATTGCGAGATCAGGGAAGCCGTCGTTGTCGTAGTCGCCCACCGTGCATCCCGCAGCTTGCTCCGTCGCACTAATACCGAGCTTCTGTGTAGCATCCTCAAACTTTCCTTCTCCCAGGTTGTGGAAGAGAGCTGATCCGCCGAGCGCCCCCCCACCCCCGAGGAACAGATCGATTTTGCCGTCATTGTCATAATCGATGAAACAAGCGGCGGAATTTCCGTCCGTGGACAGCCCCGCTTTCTTCGTCACATCTACAAACCTTACCGGAATCTGCGGCGGCACTTTCTGCATCGCCATCGGCGATTCTTCCGCGCGCGAATACTTTCCCTGTTCGCCATAGGCGAGGCTAATCGGTGCGCCCAGCTTGTTTTGCGTGATGTACTGGAACTTCTTCATCGCTTCATGCGCGGGATCGAGCTGGCCGGATTGCTGGTAGGCTCGCGCCAGTCCGAACTGGGCGGAGGCGTGGAGAGAATTGATCTTTAGCGCGCGCTCGAAGGCCGCGATCGCTTCGGGAAATTGTTTAAGCTGCGCGTAAGTCGATCCAAGGAAGTACCAGGTATCGGCGTCGTTCGGGTCGATCTCGATAGCACGGCGAAACGCATCGACGGCCGCGCTCGCATCGGCGGAATTTTTGTAATAGAGGCCGAGGTTGTACCAGGCGTGCACATCTTTGGGATTGGACTTCGCTGCTCTTTCGATCAGCGTCTTTGCTTCATCGAGTCGCTGCAGGTTGAGGAGGGCGACTCCACGATTCACGGTGGTGACATCGAGCGACGGGTCTTTGGTTGCTGCATCTTCGAAAGACTTGAGCGCCTTTTCGAACAGCTGCTGGTTCATATAGGCGACGCCGAGGTTATTGAGGCGTGCGGCTTCTTGCGGATTGGCAACGGGATTGGTCGCGGCGAGGAGCGCGAGAAAGCAGGCTGCGACGAGAACTGAGATGAGAACCGAGACGACAACAAGGGTGAGTAACCTGAGCATCGGCGTTGCGAGTGATTCTATATCAGGATTCTGATTGCGGTTTACTTGCAGGAAGCGTTGTTCTTGGCTGGGCTACTTCGGCTGCATGGTCTGCGCAACCATCACCTGGCGCTTGAAATCTTCCATCATCTGCGATTCGAGCCGCACTTCGGTGGGACGCTTGGCAAGGGTCATGGTGTCAATCTTGTCCTGCAGTTTGAGCAGGGCGTAAAACAAATTTTCCGGACGCGGCGGACAGCCG
>PMSZ01000179.1 GCA_003168235.1 Acidobacteriaceae bacterium | reverse complement strand
GCTCTTTCATGATGGTCTTGAGGCGCTCTTCGAATTGGCCGCGATATTTGGTTCCGGCGACGATCAGGGAAAGATCGAGAGCGAGAATGCGCTTGTCGGCCAGGAATGACGGAACTTCGCCGTCGGCGATGCGCTGGGCCAAACCTTCTACGATAGCGGTCTTGCCTACTCCGGGTTCGCCGATGAGGACAGGATTATTTTTCGTGCGGCGGCACAAGATCTGCACCACGCGTTCGACTTCATTTTCGCGGCCGACCAGCGGATCGAGCTGGTTATCCATAGCCGATTGGGTGAGGTCGCGGGAAAACTCGCTCAATAAAGACGACTCGCGCTGTCCGCGTTGCGGCGCGGCTTTTTCCTGGCTGGTGCGGGCCAGTTCTTCGCGGATGGTCGACAGCCGCAATCCACGCTCGTGCAGAATCTCAGCGGCAAAACACTTTTCTTCACGCAACAATCCCAACAGCAGGTGCTCGGTGCCGATGTGCTTATGCGAAAGCCGTTCCGCTTCTTCGGAAGCATAGGCCAACACACGCTTGCATTCATTGCTCAGGGGAAGATCGACCGACGTGGACACCTTTTCCCGGATCGTGGTGTGACCCTCGATCTGCTTGCGTATAGATTCCACCGACGCATGAGAGCGCAGAAAACGATTGGTCAGGGCCTTGTCTTCGCGCAGCAATCCGAGGAGCAGATGTTCGGTTTCAATATAAGGAGAGCCGAACTGACTGGCCTCATACCGCGCAAAAAAGATAACGCGCCTGGCTTTCTCCGTGTAGCGTTCAAACATAAAACCATTCCCCCCGAGTTCCCACGGAACGCCCTCCGCGAAACCCATGACCCTACCACTTGATTATGCATTCATATCGCTCATCTCCCCAAGCGATATTCACCTAGTAGTAACCTCTATGACCTTACCTTCGGGTACTATGACTTTTCAACTTTCGTTTTTCTGCAACCTTTTGTGCTCTGCCTTTGGTCACGCCAGAAGCGACGCGGGCGCGACTTCTTCTATTTTGCCCTGATCCAACCGTAAAACGCGATGGCACCGACGTGCAAACGCCAGATTGTGAGTGGCAATCAAAGAAGTCAACTGGTGTTCGCGGTGCAATCGCGCGACCAGTTCAAAAACCAGCTCGCCGGTGCGTCCATCGAGATCGCCGGTAGGCTCATCGGCCAGCAGGACTCTGGGCTGGGTGATGAGCGCACGCGCCAGAGAAACACGCTGCTGTTCGCCGCCGGAAAGTTCGCCGGAGCGATGATGCCCGCGCGCCTCAAGCCCGACTTCGCGCAACCACCGCGAAGCTTCGTGTTCCGATTCGGATAGCGATTGTCCGCGGGAAAGCAGCGGCATGGCGACATTTTCCAGCGCGGTGAACTCCGGCAGCAAGTAGTGAGACTGCCACACATAGCCGATTTCGCGATTGCGAAACTCGGCCGCGCCCTCCTCAGAGAGCGCATTCACGTGCGAGCTCCCGCAGTAGACCTGACCCGCCGACGGACGATCAAGCGCTGCCAGGATGTGCAATAAAGTGCTTTTTCCTGCGCCCGACTGGCCTACGATCGCCAGCATCGTTCCCTTGCTGACGTGAAAAGACAGATTCTCAAAGAGCACAAGCTCCGCTTCGCCTGAGCGAAACTTCTTAGTTAACCCTTCGACCCTCAGCAGAGGATCTTGAGTTATTGGATGCAAACTTGCCCTCCTAAGTATCAAACCGGAAGCTGCGGCAGCCTGCGAGGCGGCTCTGGAACCATTAGAACACGAGGACGAACAACCCGTTTCTGCGATTCCGCACGCGGAAACGAGCTATGCGCAAAACTGTATACCTGCGGAAAAAGGTTGCATGTGATCGTAGTCACAGGAACGAGGAACGGGCAAACGTTGATCGAGGTGGGTGCGGATCACTGATGTGCCGATGGCTTCCCGCTCTTCAGCGCAAGTTGATACTTTTCAAGTCTTTTTACAAATTGATCCTTCACCCCGGAGGATGCCAGTGCGATCGCCTGGAGACGCCTGGCAAGAGCCGGGAGGTATATTTCGGAGAGTGCGCCTACTCCAGAGTTACGACCACCAGCGTTGCATCATCGGCGAAGTTTTCTCCGCAAAAGGCTGATACCGCTTCCATGATGTTGCGCTGCGTGTTTTCCGCGGAGCCGGCCGCGAGGCGGGCGGCTTGTACGAGCCTTGCCTCGCCGAACTCCTCGCTGGCACGGCTCTCGGCCTCAGTGACACCGTCGGTATAGAGCAGGAGTTTGTCGCCGGGCGCTAAGGACGCGACCGAATCGCGGTAGGTCCAATCGGGCAGAACGCCGAGCACGGCGCCTTCGCCGCGGAGCGCTTCGACCTGCCCAGATTTTTTCAGAAGAAGTGCGGGACAATGCCCCGCACTCTCGTAGGTCAGCGTGCGCCGCTCGGCGTCCAGAACACCGTAGAACAGCGTAATGAACTTGCCCGTCGCGAGATTGCTGCAGAGAAATGCGTTCAGCTTCGCGCAGACGGCAGAAGGTGGAGCGTCCGCAGTGGCCAAGGCGCGAAACGACGCCTGCAGATTGGCCATCAGCAGCGCCGCGGAGATTCCCTTGCCCGCCACGTCGCCAACGCAAAGGCCGAGGCGCTTGCTGTCGAGGCGAACGACATCGAAGTAATCTCCGCCGACGACTCGGGCCGGCTGCCACGCGCCCGCCAGTTGTATCCCAGGAAGTTGCGGCAAGGTCTTCGGCAGAAGGGCACGCTGAATCTCGCGAGCGCGGTCCAGTTCCTGCTCCTGAACCTGAAGTTGGACGTTGCCCTTTTCCACCTGTTTTTCCAGCTGCTCGTTTTTTTCCTGCAGCCGGCGCTGAGTCTGGCGGACTGCGAATGTGATAACGCCGGTGGCCACGACCACCACCATCACCAATGGCGAGGATGTGCGAAACTGAACCCAGAATGGGGAACGGTCCACTCGCATCCAGAGGAGCACGGCAGGGACAGCGAAAGCACAAGCCACGCCAAGAGCAAACTGAATCGGGAGGAAAACGATCCAATCCCAGGGAAACGGGCGGTCCTCATAAAAACGGTGGCTGGCAGCCATCAGCGGAGCCGTGATGTTGCCGATGCCAAGGACTATGCCCATGATCAGGGCAAGGGAAACGTGCACCTTCAGAGCCGTGAGCACGGCATAGGTCAGTACGCCTACAAAGACGAGCCTCTGTTCGGCTTGTAGAAGCCAGCGCAGCCGGGGCGGCACAGACGCCTTCCATGATCTGCCGAGGGTAGCCAAGGCATTCCTTTCGGATGGGCAAATCTTAACGCAACCGCCGGAAAAAGTTAGCGCCGCCAGCGCGACGGTTCTGCGTTTGCGGCGAAATACTCATGAGGGGCAGACCTCTATTCGTACCTGAGTGCTTCCGCCGGCAAGATTCGCGCCGCGGACCACGATGGATAAATCGTAGCCACGAGCGAAATTCCGATAGAAATCAGGGCGACGATCAGGCCATCGCTGAGCCGCGGCGCGAAGGGAACGTAGTCGATGGAATAGACTTCGGCGGAGAGCGAAATAAAGTGGTAGTGGCCGCCGGCGTAGGAGATGGCATAGCCGATCACCAGTCCAATCGCAGTACCGATCACGCCGATCAGCACTCCCTGGGCGATGAAGATACGGCGGACCTGGGCCCGCTTTGTGCCCAGCGACATGAGGACGGCGATATCTTTTGTTTTTTCCATGACCATCATGATCAGCGAGATCAGAATATTGAGCGCGGCCACGAATACGATCAAGCCGATGGTGATGAAGGTGACGACGCGCTCCAGACGTAGCGCGCGAAACAGCGGCTTGTTCTGTTCCATCCAGTTGGTGGTCATAAAGCCGTGGCTGC
>PMSZ01000023.1 GCA_003168235.1 Acidobacteriaceae bacterium | reverse complement strand
GGTTCAGCATGTGGCGCAGCACATCCTGCAAACGCGAAAGCGGCGCCTCACCGGTAATGTAGTCATTGCCGCAAACTTTCTTTTCAACGATCAAATTGAAGGCCCGGCGCACCGTTTCCGGAGTGTGATGGAACGTCGCCTTTAGCGTAATCTCCGAATAATGCAGCCGGTTGGTGTCGAGTTGCACTTTCGATCCCGCCGAACACCCGCCAAAGAAATTTACGGTGCCCCCTTTGCGGACCATCTGCACCGCCCACTCCCAGGCTTCGGGACGACCCACAGCCTCGACGGCCACATCGGCGCCGCGTCTCTCCGGGCTCAACTCTCGCACTGCCTCGATCGGATCTTTCACCTTGGTGATCTGTACCACTTCATGCGCACCTTTTTTGCGCGCGAGCGCGACCTGCGAATCGCGTTTGACCACCGCAATCACATTGCAGCCAATCGCTTTTGCCACCTGCACAAACATCAACCCGATCGGCCCTCCACCAATCACCGCCACCGTATCGCCGATTTCGACTCCGGTTTCGTGGAGCCCGCGCAGAACGCACGCCAGTGGCTCGGTCATCGCCGCATCTTCGAACGTCACATTCGGCGGCACCACAAGCATGTTCGTTTCCACGATGCGCCGCGGAATCCGTATGTACTCGGCGTAAGCGCCGTTGTTGAACAGTAGATCTTCGCAGAGGTTCAGCTGATGCTTCGAGCAATAGAAGCACATGCCGCAAGGCGCCGAGTTAAGCGCAACCACCCGCATGCCCTTCTTGAATCCGCGGACGCCCTCGCCAACTTCCTCAATCGTTCCTGCCAATTCGTGCCCAAATAATGCTGGAGGAACGATCATCCGCGCGTGATAGCCGCGCTGGTACACCTTCAGATCGGTGCCGCAGGTTAGCGCCACGTGGACCTTAACCAGAACTTCCCCTTCGCCAACTCGCGGGATGGGTACTTTCTCAATCTTGATGTCTTCTTTGCCGTAGAGGACGGCGGCCGTCATCTTGCCATTCACAGTTGAATTCCTTCCTGCGCGTTGCGCCCCGTTCCGGAGGGCATGGCGCTGCCCGGCTGGATGACGATCTTCATCGAATCCGGTCGTGGATGGGCAGCCAGTTTCAGCGCTTCCACACTGTCATGCAGTGGGAAACGGTGGCTGATAAGCCGTTCCAAATCCATTTCACGATTCATAACGAACCGCACCGACTCCTCCTGCAAATCGACCGAAGCACTGTAAGAACCAAGCAAAGCCTTTTCGTCCACGCACACCGCCGCCGGATCGATCGTCGCTTCGCCCCGCACCGTCTGCGCAAACAGCAACACACGGCCTCCCGGACGCGCCGCATCCATGGCTGGGCGAATCAACCCGCTTCCGCCGACCGCCAGAATCACAGCATCGGCGCCGCGCCCTTGCGTCATTCCACGCACGGTTTCGGCGGCATCGGACTTGGAAGCATCAATTGTTAGATTGAGGCCGAAGCCATGAGCTATTGTAAGCCTCGCCGGATGCAAATCGGAAGTAATCACCCGTGCCCCCGCCCGCTTCGCCAAATTGGCCAAAATCAGGCCAATCGGGCCCTGTCCTGTCACCAGTACGGTTTCTCCCGCTTGCAGGCGAAGCGTCTCTATACCTTTGATGCACGTATTCACCGGCTCGACAAACGATGCCTGCTCAAAGCTGATGCCGTCGGGAATCCGGACGGTTCCCTTTTCGACAATCCAATCCATCACCCGGACATATTCCGCAAACCCTCCACCCGACGGCTCGAATCCCGCCGTGCAGCCAACCTTTTTGTAAGTGGAGCACTGCGCGAACGTCTTGTGCTGGCAGTAATAACATTCTCCGCATGGGATGTGGTGAAACACCACCACCCGATCGCCCACGCCGAACTTCCGCACGCCCTCGCCGACTCGCGCGACGACGCCCGAAGTTTCGTGGCCAAAAATTCGCGGAGCGGAGTGTGAGCCGGTCGAAATCTTCTTGAGATCAGTGCCGCAGATTCCACAGGTATGCACTCGTAGCAGGATTTCTCCCGCGCCAATTTCCGGCACCGGCACTTCTTCCATGCGCACATCGTCCACACCTCGGTACACGGCAGCCAGCATGGTGGAAGGAATCGCGCCTCTTTCGTTTTCAATCGTCAATGTCGATATCAGTGTTGATGTAGATGATCGAGTAATCGCCATAAAACTTTCTTATTAGTGGAGCGCCGGGCGTTCCCGACCAGCCTGAACCGGCGAGACGTCGGTTGCTCCAGCATAGGATTCACCGCGGCTGGGGCCCTCACGCGCAAGATAATTCTCCAGCGCGTCGCAAAGCGCCTTGCTCGCCCTGGAACTGTTCCTCGCCAAGGCAATCGTCGTTCCCCACAACCACGGGCGCAGCGCCACGTGAACTGCAAAGCCGGCAGAACGGAATCTCCCGTCGCTTGCCAGGAAGTGATCTAGCGCCGGTAACTCGAAGTCGGCACCGTCCGAGATGGCCTTTAAAGCGGCAAACTCAATACCGCGCGCCTGCGCTCCCTGGGCGACGGCTCCGGCTTCCATGTCAACTGCCAACGCGCCATAAGCTTTACGCAGTCTGGCTTTCTGCTCCTTGCCCGCTACGGTGCTCGAACTGACCAACACTCCTTCGCTCAAACCGATTTCTGTGCGCACGCCATCGGCGGCGTTGATCACGGTTCGCGGTTCGATAACAGCGCCGACCTGCAAGGAACCATCCAGCGCCCCGGCGAAGCCAACCGAGAGCACGAGCGCCGGATTCACAGCCTGAATAATCGCTTCGGTCGCCCGCCGCGCAGCTTCCGATCCAATCCCACCGCAGATCAAAGCGGCTTGCCCGTTCTCAAAAAGACGGTATTGGCGTCCGGCATGTTCGATGGTTCGGATTCTCCACCCTCCGATCAGCGGTCGAACTTCTCGCTCCATCGCCGCAACAATTGCGATCGTCATCCTGACATCCATTCTGACAATCTAGGCATACCCATTCGCCTGAAACCAATTTACGGAGCGTTGCAAAGCCCCATCGACCGAAGTCGTCCGCCATCCCAGTTCGCGCTCCGCTTTCGCGGAACTGACAAACATCATCTTGCGTCCCATGCGCACCGCGTCAATCGTGGCGCGTGGCTCGCGCCCCAGTATCCGGCCCGTCACCATCTCATCGACGACCGCTGTCGCCAGCGCAAAACCGTACGGCAGTTTCACTGTCGGTGACTTCAAACCTGTAATCGCCCCCAGCCGGTCCAGAATCTGCTTGAGCGTCAGATTTTCTCCGCCCAGAATGTAGCGTTCGCCGCGTCTTCCCTTTTCCAGCGCCCGCACATGTCCACGGGCACATTCCGTAGCATCCACCAGATTCAATCCCGTTTCCACATACGCCGGGAATTTCCGCTTTAGAAAATCCACCACGATCCGTCCCGTCGGAGTCGGCTTGATATCGCGCTCGCCGATCGGCGTCGAGGGATTCACAACTACTACATCGACTCCAGACTTTGCCGCCTCGAACGCCGCTTGCTCGGCCATAAACTTCGACCGCTTGTAGTGCCCGATCATGTCCGCCAGAGAAACGGGGCTATTTTCATCCGCCACGTTGTTCGTCACGTCGTCCGCCACGTTCCCGCGGATTGAGCTGAAACCCATCGTTGCCACACTCGACGTGTAGACGACGCGGCGCACACCTTGTTTCCGCGCCGCTTCGAGCACAGCGCGCGTTCCTTCAACGTTGGAGCGGTACATTTCCGCCGGGTCCCGCACCCAGAGCCGGTAATCGGCTGCCACGTGAAATACAACGTCGCATCCGGCCAGCGCTTTTTCAATCGAGGCCGGATCACGCAGATCACCCGTGACGCGATCCGCCTTCAGTCCGTCAAGGTTGCGGAGGTCGCTCGTGGGCCGCACCAGCAGCCGCAGGTCGGCTCCCTCTTCGGCCAGAACCCGCGCAACATGACTGCCCAGAAATCCCGTGGCGCCGGTGACGAAAGCTTTCAAAGCCAGTTCTCGGTTCTCAGTTCTCAGTGAGAACCCAGAAAAACCAAATCAAGGTGACTTTTCTGAGAACTGGGAACTGAGAACTAGCTTGCACTCTTCTCCGCCATCACCTTCGCATAGCTCGTCAGCGCGAGGAGCGGGAAATACTCGCGGTACAGGTGGTACTTCAGATAGAACACGCGCGGGAAACCGGTCCCGGTGAAGAAAGGTTCATCCCACGAGCCATCTTTTTTCTGCGTGCGCAACAGGTACGCCATGCCGCGGGTCACGCATTCGCTGCGCGTGTCGCCTACAGCCAGAAGTCCCATGATCGCCCACGCCGTCTGCGAAGCTGTGCTCTCGCCTTGGCCGCGCAGATTCGGATCGTCATACGACCCCACCGTCTCGCCCCACCCGCCATCGGCATTCTGCACCGAGCGCATCCACTCCGCGGCCTGCTGCACCATGGGATCGTTGCGATCCACGGCCATCGCTTCCAGGCCGCGCAACACCTGCATCGTGCCGTAGATGTAATTCACGCCCCATCGGCCGAACCAGCTTCCATCCGGCTCCTGCCCTTTGCGGATGAACTTGAGCGCGCCCTTTACCGCGGGATGGCTCTGGTCGTATCCGTAGGTGGCGAGACACTCGAGAATGCGTCCCGTGATGTCGACGGTGGCCGGGTCGAGCATGGCGTTGTGATCGGCAAAGGGCACTTTATCGAGGATGTTTTTAGTGCAATCCTTGTCGAACGACGCCCAGCCGCCGTCTTTGCATTGGAAGGTCATCATCCATTTCAGGCCACGCTGAAAGCATTCGTCGCGGCGCGCCGGATTGTCCGTGGGAATTTTGCGCAAGGCGAGGAGGACCATGGCGGTGTCATCCACGTCCGGGTTCCATTTATTGTTGAACTCGAAGACCCAGCCGCTGGGTTCGACATTCGCCGGATTCTTGTAGTGCCAATCGCCGCGGAAGCGGACTTCGCGGTCAATGAGCCAATCGCAGGCCTTGACCAGAGCCGGGTGATCGCTGGGCAAGCCGGATTCGTGCAAAGCGATGGCCACGATGGCCGTGTCCCACACCGGCGAGAGGCAAGGCTCGATCCGAACCGTGTGTTCGGTTTCGTGTTGGAGCTTCTTCAATTCCGCCTCGCACTGGCGGATCAGTCGATGATCCTCCGGATAGCCCAACGACTTGAAAACGATCATGGTGTTGAGGATGCCTGGAAAAATCGCGGCCAAACCGTCACTGCCTTCCAAGCGGGCCACCATCCACTCCTCGGCCTTCTTCAAGGCCCGTTTGCGGAAGGGATGAATATGGTAGCGGGCAAAATGCTCGGCAAACTTATGCACCGAATCCAGCCACAGGAAGAAATTGCGCCAGGTGCAATACTGCGGGTCGCGCGGCAGCATCAAGTCGCGCTCGTGAAAACCGAGCGGATACAGTTCATCCAAGGTCGCCCTTGGCCCCAATTGGCGGGTGGGCTTGAAATGGTTGATGATGGAAAGCGGCACGAGCATGGAGCGGGTCCACGAACTCATGTCATAAAAAGACACGCCGACCCATTTGCCGATCAGGATCACTTCGCAGGGAATGGTCGGCAGGTATTTCCAAGGGAAGAGGCCCATCAAGGCCAGATAGAGCTTGGAAAAAGTGTTCAAGCGCGGGACCCCGCCCAGGCTCAGGGCCGTTTGCCGGGCGCGGAGCATGCGCGGATCGGTCGGGGAAATGCCCGCCAATTTCAGGGCCAAGTACCCTTTGACCGTCGCGTTGACTTCCGCCGGACCGCCCGGATAAATGCTCCAGCCGCCCGTGGGCAGTTGCAAGCTGAAAAGGTAGTTGGCCGCCTTGCGCTGCCATTTCTCATCCACCGATCTGTTCCAGTGATGATACGTCACCACGTCGGCCACCAGGGTGCAATCGACGATCAATTCGCCGATCCAGAAGCCGTCCGGCTTTTGTTCGCGCAAAANNGCGCGCTCACCTGCCCGTTCTCGATAAGTTGCCCGGACATGCCCAACAATTTGCAAGCCATCCCCCCCGCTGTCAAGCCCCTTTGGCATTCAGCCTTGAACCTTGAGCCTTATCGATTACCGCCGGCAAAACCGAGTTTGCTCACAAAATTTGCCCTGGACTCCGCGGCCAGGCCTTGCGCATGGCGGAAATCCTCCAAGGAAAGCGGCGGGGCGTAGAGGCCCTTCAACTCGCGCCGCCACCAGGCATCGGTGCCGCGGCGGGTGGCGCGGTCGGTGAAATGATATTCATATAACAGCGCGCGAACGTATTTGGGTGGCGATTTGGGGAAGGGATTTGGTCCCAGCAACGCCAGGACCGAAGGTGAATTCTGCAACAGACAATACTCGAAATGGTAAAACCACGGGTTGGTGCGCGGCCCGCCCAAGGCCGCAAACCACAACTGCCAGTCCAAGCGCGGCTGATAGGGCGCGACAAAGCCCGGCGCCCTCCGCAAATCCCCGGGTTTGTATTTGAATACGTAGTCCCTCCAGTTCCGCCCATCGTCGCTGCCTTGGACATTGATTTCCGGACGCTTTGGC
>PMSZ01000525.1 GCA_003168235.1 Acidobacteriaceae bacterium | reverse complement strand
CTGTCCGACCTGGACATGGCCGCGTTGCGGAACGCGGGCGCGCTGGACCTGGTGGCCGAGACCGTGGCGGCCGGCGCGTCGCCCGAGCAGGCCCGCAACTGGTGGCTCGGCTTTTGGCCGGAATCCACGGACGACATCGTGAAAATCGGCTCGGCATTGGGGAGTCAGGAAAATAACTGGCTTCGCCAGGCTGGCGGATACTGGGAAATGGCAGCTTCGTTTGTATTGCGCGGCGCGTTGAATCGGGAACTGTTTCTCGAACCCAGCTTTTCCGGTGAGATGTTTGTCTTCTTCGGAAAAGTTGAACCGTTCATAAAAGAGCTGCGCGAGAAAATGCAAAGCCCTACCATCTTCGCCAACGTGGAAAAGCTGATTATGACCTCGGAGGGCGGACCAGAGCGTTTGAAGCAAACGCAAGAGCGTCTGGCCATGATGCGTAAAGCGATGCAAACGCCGAAGGCCGCTTAGCGATTCTCTGACACCGCAACGCGGGTCGTCATCCTGATCTTGAGCGTAGCCGAAGGACGTATGCTTTCCGTTGGTGCAAGCCGAGAATGCATAGGTCCTTCGCTCCGCGTGGGATTGAATCCCCGAATCACAAACCTGCTTCAAGCCGCGATCTAGGATCGAGAAGGTCGCGCAACGCATCGCCGATAAAATTGAAGGCGAGCACGGCGAGCATCACCGTCACGGCTGGAAACAGCACCAGATGCGGAGCGTCGAAAAGATGCGAGCGCGCGTCATTCAGCATTGATCCCCAACTTGCGGTCGGCGGCGGAACGCCCAATCCCAAAAAGCTCATGGTCGCTTCCGCGAGCACCGCTCCGGCCATGCCAATCGCTGCCTGCACAATCACGGGCTGAATAATATTGGGCAGAATGTGGCGCGTAATAATGTGGAAATCTCCCGCGCCGAGAGCGCGCGCCGCTTCCACAAATTCGCGCTCGCGCACGGCCAGCACCTGCGCGCGCACCAAGCGAGCGTAACCAACCCATCCGCCAATCGACAACGCAAGAATCAGGTTGAAAATTCCCGGACCGCGAAAGGCCACGAAGGCGATAGCGATGAGAATGCCCGGAAACGAAAGAAACGCATTCATCAGCACGACGTTGACGAAGCGGTCGATGCCTCCTCCGTAATATCCGGCAAAGCTGCCGATAATGAGGCCGAGCAGAAGCGAAAACGCAACAACGCTGCTGCCAACAAACAGAGAAATTCGCGCGCCCCAAATCAACCGGGAGAGAATGTCGCGTCCGAGTTCATCGGTTCCGCACCAATGATGCGCCGATGGCGATTGCAGCCGGTTCGGGAGATCGATGTACGCGGGATCTTGCGGCGCAATCCAGGGCGCGAAGATGGCGGCAAAGATGAAGATGGTGACCAGCACGACTCCGATGGCGGCGAGCGGATTGTGGCGCGCGACGCGCACGCTAGCATTCAATTGCCAATTGCCGGTTGCCAGCTGCCAGTTGGTTGCCATTTATTGCCGAATCCTCGGGTTCACCGCCGAGTAGAGTAAGTCGGTTAGAAAGTTCACTGCTACGTAAGTCAATCCAATCGCCAGAATGCAGCCTTGGACTAAGTAGTAATCGCGGTTGGCTATGGCTTGGATGGTTAGGCGTCCGATGCCGGGCCAGGAGAAGATGGTTTCGGTGACGATAGTTCCGGCTAGGAGAGCTCCGAATTGTAATCCTACGACCGTCAGGATGGGGATCATGGCGTTGCGCAGGGCGTGGCGATAGACTACCGTCCGTTCGGGCAGGCCTTTGGCGCGGGCGGTGCGGATGTAGTCCTGGCTTAGTTCTTCTAACATCGAAGTGCGCACCATCCGGGTCAGGATCGCGGCCAGCGCGCTGCCCATGGTGATGGCCGGAAGCACGAGATGGGCGAAGGTTCCGGAGCCGGACACGGGAAACCATCCCAGTTTGACGGCGAAGAACAGGATGAGCACCGGGCCGAGCGCGAAGTTTGGAAATGACAGGCCGAAGAGGCTGACGACGCTGAGGGCGCGGTCGTCCCAGAGATTGCGGCGTTGCGCCGAGCGCACGCCCGCGGGAATGGCAAGCAGGATGGCCACTACGAGCGAGGCCAGAGTGAGCTGCAAGGTGTAGGGATAGCGCTGAACGATAAGACTTGTAACTCCCTGATTGAAGCGCAGCGATTTGCCGAGGTCTCCGTGGAGCACGCCTTTCCAGTAATTCAGATATTGGTGGCTAAGTGGCGCGTCGAGACCGTACAGGTGGCGCGTGGCCTGGATGTCGGCGGGAGGTGCGCCTTCACCCAGCATTTGCTGGATAGGGTCTCCGGGAACAAGGTGGATGAGGAGGAAAACGAGGCTTACTACCAGCCAGATGACTGGGAGGGTATAGAGCACGCGTTGGATGACGGTTCTCAGTGGTCAGTTCTCGGTTAAGCGCTGCCTGCTTTATTCTCTGCAGTCTCCAGCATCTCAATCTTCACTCTGGCAATGCGATGCCCTTCCATTTCAGCCACAGTGTAGCGATGGCCCTCGTATTCGAAGGATTCGCCGAGGTACGGGATGCGTTGCAGGCGGGCGAGCACGAACCCCGCCAGGGTTTCGAAGCCCGCGTCGCGGGGCAGGGCGAGGCCGTGCTGGGTTTCGAGGTCGAGGATGTTGACCGAACCTTCGAGCAGCACGACCGATTCATCCGATAATTCGGGCTGCGGAGG
>PMSZ01000067.1 GCA_003168235.1 Acidobacteriaceae bacterium | reverse complement strand
TGAACTCGAGCTTGACGCCTTCGGTTTCGAGCAATGCGATGTACTGGCGGGTGAGCGACGATTTGGGTTCGGTCAGGATACGGACGAAGTCTTCCATAGTGAGCGACTGCAGTTCGACGCGGATGGGGAAGCGTCCCTGCAATTCGGGAATCAGATCGCTGGGTTTGGAAACGTGGAATGCGCCGGCGGCCACGAACAGAATGTGGTCGGTGCGGACCATGCCGTAGCGCGNNTCGCGCTGCACGCCTTCGCGTGAAACGTCAGGCCCGTGGCCACTTTCACGACCGGCGATCTTATCGATTTCGTCGAGGAAAATGATTCCGGAATTTTCGACGCGATCAATGGCAGTGCGCGTGACTTGCTCCATGTCGATGAGGCGCTGTTCTTCTTCCTGAATCAGGTACTCGAAGGCCTCGTTGACCTTCATCTTCCGCTTCTTGGTGCGCTGGCCGAAGATATTGGGCAACATGTCCTTGATGTTGACGTCCATTTCTTCGACGCCCTGGTTGGAGATAATCTCGAACGAAGGGAAATTGCGCTCGCGGGTTTCGATTTCGACGGTGCGGTCGTCGAGTTTACCCTCGCGCAACTGCTGACGAAGTTTTTCGCGGGTGCGGCCGGAGGATTCGGTAAGGCTGGTGCTGGCGTCGATGACTACGCCGCCGGAGCTGGCGGGGGCGGAATCGGTTCGAGGGGTGGTCGGGGGTAGAAGGATATCGAGCAGGCGCTCTTCGGCGTTAAGCTCGGCCTTATCGGCGACGTCTTCGAGCTTTTCTTCGCGGATCATTTCGATCGCGATCTCAACGAGGTCGCGGATCATAGATTCGACATCGCGTCCGACATAGCCGACTTCGGTGAACTTCGAAGCTTCGACTTTGAGGAATGGCGAATTGGCCAGTTTGGCGAGACGGCGGGCGATTTCGGTCTTGCCGACGCCGGTAGGGCCGATCATGATGATGTTCTTGGGAATGACTTCTTCCGCCATTTCGGGTGTGAGCTTCTGCCGGCGCATGCGATTGCGCAGGGCGATGGCGACGGCGCGCTTGGCGTCTTTTTGTCCGACAACGTACTTGTCGAGTTCGGTGACGATTTCACGAGGCGTGAGCTCGTCGAGCGTTACTTGTTCTTCTTCGGCGGTGCCGGGTAAGTAGATGGCCATAAATGCGTCGTTGGTCGTTAGTCGTTGGTCGTTAGGGAAAGCTGCGATCATTCGCGAATTGCGAACGACTAGCGACTCCCGACCAGCGACTAAAGCTCCTCAATCGTAATCCTGTCATTCGTATAGATGCACATGCGGCTGGCAATCTTCATGGCTTCGTCGGCGATTTCTCGCGGCGAGAGCTGAGTGTGATCAGCCAAGGCCTGTGCCGCGGCTTGGGCAAACGGGCCGCCTGAGCCGATGGCGGCGATGCCGGTGTCCGGTTCGATCACATCTCCCTGGCCGCTGAGAAGGAACGTGGTTTCCTTGTCGGTAACGATCAGAAGGGCCTCGAGGTGGCGCAAGAATTTGTCTGTGCGCCAGTCTTTCGCTAGTTCGACGGCGGCGCGGCCCAGGTTGCCGTGGTACTGATCGAGCTTGGCCTCAAAACGGCTGAAGAGGGTGAAAGCATCGGCGGTCGAGCCGGCGAATCCAGCCAGGATTTTATCCTGGTAGAGGCGGCGGATTTTCTTGGCTCCGTGCTTGATTACGGATTCTCCAAGCGTGACTTGGCCGTCGCCGGCCATGACAACCTTGTTGTCGCGACGGACGCAGAGGACCGTGGTGGAGCGGATGAGGCGGCGGGGCGACGGATTGTCAGTGGCGATCCCCGCGGCCGTGACTACTAGCGTGTTCTTCTTCATGAGCGCAATTCTTAATTATACAACCGTGTAGAATTTAGTTACCGATTCACCGGAGCTATTCTCTTTTGTCCTTCCTTGACGAGTTAAATCCGCAACAACGCCAGGCGGTCGAAACTACCGAGGGGCCGATTCTAATACTGGCCGGAGCGGGGAGCGGGAAGACACGCGTCATTACTTATCGCATTGCTTACCTCATCGAGAAGATGGGGGTGATGCCGGAATCCATTCTGGCTATGACCTTCACCAATAAGGCTGCAGCCGAAATGGCGGAGCGTGTCGAAAAGCTTGTGGGTGGATTGAGCGTTGCCAAGCCCGTAATATCTACGTTTCATTCTTTTTGCGTGCGCGTGCTGCGGAGGGACATTGAGGCTTTGCGGATTCCGTCGAGCGTGCCGGGACAGTCTCCGATTGGGCTGACGAAGAATTTTGTTATTTATGACGAGAGTGATCAGCAGCAAGTCGTTAAGGGCATCATGAGGCGGCTGGGGCTGGACGACAAGCAGCTGACGCCGCGCACGGTGCTCGGGCGGATTTCATGGGCCAAGAATCACATGCTCGATCCGCAGGAGATTTATCTTCAATCCGCGGACCCAAAATCGGAAAAGATTGCGCATATTTTTGAGGAGTATCGCAAAGAGTTGATGAAGGCGAATGCGATGGACTTCGACGATCTGCTGCTCGAAGCGGCGCGGTTGCTGAAATCAGTGGCGGCGGTGCGCGAATATTACAACCGGCGATTCCGATATCTTCTGATCGATGAGTATCAGGATACGAACCGTCCGCAGTATGAGTTGATGCGGCTGCTGGCGGGCGAAGGGCACAATGTCTGCGCGGTGGGCGACGAGGACCAGTCGATCTACTCGTGGCGCGGAGCGGACATTCGCAACATTCTGGAGTTTGAGCGCGACTTTCCGGAAGCGAAGATTGTGCGACTGGAGCAGAACTACCGCTCGACGCAAAACATTCTGGGAGCGGCGTCGGCGGTGGTGGGGAATAACGTCCGGCGGAAGGGCAAGAATTTGTGGACGTCGCGGCAGGGCGGGGCGAAGATCGGGTATTACGAGGCTCCGGATGGCGAGAACGAGGCTCTGTTTGCGGCGGATACGATCAATCGGTATGTACGGCAGGCGGGGGAGAATGGCGAGACGGCGCGAGCGGCGGTGCTTTACCGGACAAACTCGCAGTCGCGATTGTTTGAAGAGGCGATGCGGCGGTATCAGCTGAAGTATCACGTGGTGGGCGGATTTTCGTTTTACGAGCGGGCTGAGATCAAGGACCTGATTTCGTATTTGAAAGTTATACAGAATCCGGATGATTCGATTTCGCTGTTGCGAGTGATCAATACTCCAGCGCGCGGCATTGGCAAAACGACGATCGAGATGATCGAGCGGCTGNNGATTGCGAGGCAGTTGCTGACTCCGCGGGCATTGGCGGCGCTGAAGGGATTTCGCGAACTGATTGAGGATGGGCGGGCGATGCTCGCGGGGACGTTTGTCGAACGGGTTGCGGCTGGAGTAGTGGCCGAAGCGAACGCTGCCGAACTGCGTTCGGCTGGGGCGGGGCAAAGCCCCGTCGCCACACGACCTGTTTCCACGCCGCGTATCGACGATACGGATTTTGACCCGGGGAACTTTAGTTTTGATTTTGGCGCGGACGAACCGGCGGAGGNNCCACCGAAGAGGTTGACGCGGCGGCTGGTGGTGAGGTCGAAGAGGGATTTCGCGCTCCGGGCGGAGCGGCTAATGCGGCGGAGATTCTTAAGTTTCTGATCGATCGCACGGGATACATCAAACAACTTGAGGAAGAAGATACGCCGGAGGCATTTTCGCGGATTGAGAACCTGCGCGAACTGGTGAACGCGGCGATGGACTCGAGGGACCGCGGAGAGACGCTTGATGAATTTCTTGATCATGCAGCGCTGGTCAGTGATGCGGACCAGTATGACGAGCACGCGCAGATCACGCTGATGACATTGCATGCGGCGAAGGGGTTGGAGTTTCCGCTGGTGGTGCT
>PMSZ01000060.1 GCA_003168235.1 Acidobacteriaceae bacterium | reverse complement strand
TGCGATGGTGGCCATGGTTCAGAGGCTGGATGCGCGCGGTTTCTTCGTCCATACGTAGGTGGGCGTCTCTATCTTTTTGGCGCTCGTCCTCAAGGTATTCCGGAATCGTTTTCGTGGTCATGGAGAGAGTGTGGAAGAACCGGCAACTCCAAGCTGTCCACTTTAGCTCAATGTCGACGGTCGGTGCCGGTAAACCATTCGCCACGTCTCTTCCCCTCTTCCTGACAGGACCATTCGTGAGAGGTACGATATTGAAGCGGCCTAATATTGCGTCAAACTTATTCTGTGACAGGGTAGCGGTTAGGAATTGGCTAGCGGCTTTTTCAGCATTCCCCTGATCTTGAGAACGTAGCATTCTTCATGTACGGCTCTGCCTTTCTCGTCGGTTTTACTGTTCTCGATAGTCACAGGCAAAGAGCAGATTGGGCAGATCGGATATTGGGAAGAAGGAGCAAGTGGGGACATGGTAAATCTCCTGCCAGTGGCGAAATTTTACCATTTCCTCAAGCGACTATGTCAACCAAAGGCTTCGGATTAATACCCGTGAACTGGAGCCGGACTAACGCGCACTTAAGTACTCTGTTCAGGATTACCAACTCGCGCTACCGTTGCTTATCTGCTGCACTACGCAAAACAAGACCTTAAGAAAATAAAAAGTTTCCGGGGCCTACAGGAGAACCTGCCTGTCAGGCCCCGCAGGTTTTTGCGATCCGCGAATGTGGGAGACGGATGTGTTTTAAGCGAATGTCGCCTTTAAGTGCTCGAAGAACGTCGAGCCCCGATAGTTTGGGCAGCATCATATCCAGCAGAATAAGGTCAGGATTGTTCTCCCGAGCACTTCGGAGACCTTCTCGCCGTCCCCCGCGTGGATAACACTGTACCCAGCCCTCAGGGAGCCCGTTCATTCGCAATCCGCTGAAACCTGCTGTCTTCGATCAGAAGTATCTTCATGTCATTTACCAGTTAGGTTATTTGTCTGGCTTGTCACCACTGCTCCATGACTCCGTAGTTCGCCGAAATCGGCTTGAGCACCGATCCTACACCGTGCTTCTCGCGTGAGTGACTCTGCATTGCTCGTGCCGCCTGCGTGCGACAACTCCCTTGCCTGTCATCAAACTCGTTGACCCGCTCAGTGTGAGCGCACCGTTTGCATTCAAAAAGGACGCCACCAGTTTTGCTGCGTGAAATCTTGTACATGCTTCGAGCCAACCTCTCTTTGTCTCATTACCCACAATTCTAATTAGCTATAGACGTTCTCATTGTTCAATGCACCGTCTCAGGAGTTCTCGCGTCTTCTTATGGTGCGCCGTGATTGCCAGCATGTCTTCGTTGCATTCCGTCCGTATGGCCCGGAAATCGCCGAGCAGTTCCATGTACGTCGGATGGGATAGACTATGGTGCCAATTTAGTAATTTACTGGCGGCTATGTGCTTCTTGGCACTGGAAGCCTCATATACACCAAACAGCCGACATTCTTCTTCATCTCGCGAGTGTCCTGTGTGTGGCGTCATTAGTGAATTAGATGCCTCGCAAGGTTGCCCTGCAAAGCACTATCGTCATGACCACGATCGCCCCACGCGCAGGTTGGCACGATGATTAGGCTCGCCAGAACGAGCAGAATTGACCATTCGGCGCACGCAGAGGCGTTATAGGCTTTGACTGTCTTACACAAAACTTGCCCAGCTGGCCGAGCGGCCTCTTCTGCGGGTTAATCCCGGTGACCGAGCATACTTGGGGGCTAGAAGAACTTCTTACCCACAATCAATGGGGTGCCGCATGGCAACTTTTGACCAGTTTCCCGCTCTTGTTTGCAAGAACTGCTTTCGGCCCATTCCACTCCCGCCAGCCACACGTCCCGACACGGTTGAAGGTCAAGGATTGTGGCCCGAGGGCGGGTCAAGACGAAATTTCTTATGTCCCGCGTGTAGGCGCGTGCATGGCTATTCGGCTCCAGATGTTCAGCTAATGCTCCCTCACACAGACCCGCGCAGAGCCGGCTTATCCTACAACGTAGTTTACATGCGGCTGCAATGCGGGGTGCAAGGCTGCTCATCGATTATACGAATCCGGACACTAATCGCATTCGATAAATGCCCGCATGACGAGGCCTTGGCAATGCTCGCAACAAGCCGCGCTCAAGGGATTGCCTGTAACAATGGACACATCCTAAGCGGGTCCATTTTCCCTTATGGTCTCGCTTTCGATGCCCGCTTTGACGAGGATTGGGAGGTCGGAGAGGGATCGAATAGGCGGACTCCTGCGCGATTGTGCGCTTAGGAAGAAGCTCTGACGGGTAGTCAGTAAGAGGAGGATTGCGCTAAGAACAATCGCAGTGGGCAGTGTGATTGCTGTTTGTAGTTGGCTCTATCGCGGTCGGAAAATCCGGTGTTCGCATGCCAGAGTCCAGCATTCGAACACAAGCGGCGGCAGTGATGCCATCCGCCCTTGCGATCTGTGTGATGTGGGCACGAGGGTCGCTACTAAGAATTCAGAAATTCTGCCGGAATGGTCTAAGCATGTCTGTTCAAATACACTTTCCAGTTCGGCGTCGGTGAGATTGGGACGATCGCGAAAAGACACGCTAGTTGCTTCTGCTCAGCACTCAGGAACTCAAATCGGGAATTTACGCTCGCTCCTTTATTGCCCTAAATGTGCAATATTGAACAGTTTCCTACTCACTTACTCGATAGATTCAGGCAATCGTGAGGAGAGTGATGTGAAGGAGTCACCATCCCTTCCCCGTTGTGAACGGTGCGAAATGCGGCTGACTCCTCTGGTGGT
>PMSZ01000041.1 GCA_003168235.1 Acidobacteriaceae bacterium | reverse complement strand
ATTGCCATCTTCAGGGTCATGGCAGCAATTGCCTGCGGCATCATGAGCAGGCCGGATTGAACTGGGGTAAACCCGAGGCCAACCTGATACAAAAGCGGAAAGAGAAATGGAATGCCGCCAATGCCGAGGCGAGTCACGAAGCTACCGCCAACGGCCGCGCGAAATGTGCGAATGCGAAACAGGGTGAGACGTAGCATTGGATATGCGCTGCGTGTCGCGTGAAACCCGTAGCCCGCCAGGAGAAGTATCGAAACCGCGAGCAGTCCCAGAATTTCGCCCGTGCTCAGCGTATGTTCGCCAAACACCTCCAGCACGTAGGAAAGCAGCGCTATGCCCGATCCAAAAAGAATCAGCCCGGTTACGTCCAGGGGATTGGTGGGCTCGCGATAGTCCGGCAGGTGCCAGTAGACCAGGAATAAACCCACGAGGCCGATCGGAATATTCACGAAGAAAATAAGCCTCCAGTGAAGATATCCGACGATCAGGCCGCCGGCGATCGGTCCCAGCATGGGGCCAATCAAACTCGGGATCGCGACGAAGCTCATGGCGCGAACCAGTTCGGACTTGGCGAACGTCCGCACCAGGGTGAGCCGGCCGACGGGCACCATCATCGATCCGCCGCAGCCTTGCAAGATGCGGCACGCGACCAGCAAGTGGATGTCGCTCGATATGCCGCAGAGAAAAGATCCTAGTGTGAAGATGCCGATCGCGGAGGCGAATACCCGGCGTGTTCCGAACCGATCAGCCATCCAGCCGCTGATTGGAATGAACACCGCAAGGCTCAGGGTGTAGCTTGCGAGCACCGACTTCATGCTGAGCGGAGCGACGTGGAGTGCCGCTGCGATCGTCGGCACCGCGGTATTTAGAATCGTGGTGTCCAGAGACTCCATGAAAAATGCGACCGCGATCAGCCACGGCAGAAGCCGCTTGCTCGAATCAGCCAACGCCGGTTCCGGAGAGGAAGCTTCGATCGGACTGGGCTGGCTCCCGTTTGTCGAACTTGGTTGCATCATTCTCCGCGGTCGCGTTCATCAGTTCGCAGAAAACTAATTATCGCCGATTCGCACATCGATTGCGTTCATCATTGAAGGCCAGTCAGCCTCGCATCCAACACCGGGTCAACGCCAATTTCAGGTGTGGAATTTCACGCCACACACATGCAACGTTTCACAACTGGAAACGCTCAATAGCGCTCATTTTCAATACATTAGCTAGGCGTCGATTTCAGTCCTCGCACAATGGCGCTTCTTGCCAGCTTTGAGCTAAAGTGAACATCCTTGGTATTTGGCACTCCGCGACGGCGAGCCAGGTCGTCCGATAACCGCCTCCAGCGTTGCAACCTCCCACTCTGCTGCGTGCGTTAACAACACGAGCTGCCGCATTTAGTTACTTTGGTTGTCAGGACTGTGCATTCCGGACCAGCCGAACCACTCTTTCCAGCCCTATGCTGTATTTATTGAGGACATGAACAGTCGCACCGGAGGCCGCTGCTCTGGCCTCTTTTGGAAAGAAGCAATGAAATATGGCTCATATCACCGATAATCCGATACCCAAACTGCATGAAGCTCCCCAACCACCCCTGTCGTACCCGGCGCAACCCCTGACGCAGACCGCGCAAAGAGGCCGCCGCTCGGCCAGTCCTGGCGTTGGTCGGGCGCGGCGGGTGCGCCGCGTCCGACAGACGCCGTGAGTACTCATCGTTTCATTTCGTAAATCATGTGCCCAACGGCACAAGACGCGCAACTCCCGCAAGACGACGAGACCCGTCGGCTGCTCGCAGCCTTTGAGGCGTGCCGGGCCAGGGAACTCGCTGCTGCGGATCGGTTGTCAAAGCCGCGTCATAGCATGCTGTATCCGGCATATACTCGACTGGTGGATGCGCTTGGGGCTGTACGGCTCAAGTGCAATGGCATAAGGCTTGCGATTAGAGCGCATCGTAAGGAGTTGCGAGACAAAGGGAAGTGGCGATACGGGCGCTTGACACGGTAGACGTCTGGCGTTGGGGTCTTCAGATGTACTGCATCCTCGAATCACTTAGTGTTCTTACGCAAGATCTGGGCCACCGGAGTCCAATTGTAGAATTGTGAAAAAAGTATAATTCTCTTCCGCTCAGACACTTCGAGATTTTCGGGAGGCACAGATCCGAATAGCCGCTGCAATGTCCGCAAGGCCGAGGCACCGCCGAGCAAGCCACTTCCGATCACGAGGGTCTTGTGGCTCGGAATTTGCTGGCTACCGACTCTGGAAGGCTCTCTTCCAACGTGCGTGAAAGCCAGCCGTGTAATTTGGCTCTCGTCTCCGCAGAAAGCGAAATAAACTGAAGTCCCATATGTCCCTCGCGGCACCAGCAGATCGTCGAGTCGGCTGCGAATGGGAACGCGCAGCCCGGAAGCGTCCACTCTACGCGTACTACCATGCCGGGTTTCAGCAAGGCACTCGTCATGATCGCGATCCCGCCTTCGCTGATGTTCACGGCATGAGCGCGAATTTCCGTCATTCCGAGACGGCCAAGCGTCACTGGAACTTCGACTGGGCAGCGGAAGTAGCGACGGTGCTCCCGCAGGATCAGACCATACGCGGCTCTTAAGTTCTGATTGACCGAACTCACGGTAAGAGGTCTCCTTAAGACGAAGTTAGAGCCCTCTTTTAAAGCAATTGCCGTTTCGGCATCACTGTCACTGATCGCAAACATTACGCTAGTTCGGTTTGATGGGGAGTGGCGCACCTTCTGTAGGAACGCCCGCGCTTGCACTCCGACGCTGAGATCGACAATCGTGGCTCCAAACTTTCGGCGGTTGAGTAAGCACGGGGCGATGCTAACTTCACTACATACCTCCACTGAAATGGCGAGTTGCTGCATGGAGTCACTTATTGGTTTGATCGCCGCCGCGTCCTTAGATACCAGAAGAGCACTGCAAATTGAAACAGAAGGTGCAGGTGCAAGCACAGGCGCGTCTTGCAACATCTTGAGAACAGCAGCCCCATCAACGACTGAAACTGTGGGTGTTAGCATGTAGAACCTCCTTTTAACCGATCGTCGGTCAGAAGCTCCACATAACTATCAAACTTCTGGGGACAGCCTTTACACTACTCCGAGGGACATCATTGATATACGTGACGTTGGGCCCTATGTCGCTTGGGTTATCCTCGTTCGGGGTCAACCTCAAACTTATCTCCCCGCCCATCTCAAGGCGGCAGGTCAGGGTGGATTGGCTCATTCCTGAGCAAAAAAGCTCGACTCTTATGAAATTTAACGATAAAGTTGTGCCGCCATGAATCGCGTCCTCTTGACTGCTATCGCTTGCCTTCTAACATCCACCTGCTTTTCCACCATTATTTATGTGCCTGCAGACCAGCCCCACCATTCAGGCTGGAATCAACGCGGCGAATAACGGCGACACTGTTCTCGTGTCTCCTGGAACATGGCAGAAAGCAAAATAGGCTGGTTACTCTCTAGCACCCAATTCAACAATCGCAATCGAAACTATCTTCGGCGTTTGTAGGAATGCCCATCGTGGTCAAAAGGTCCGACACGCATGCCGTAATCCAGCATATCGGACCGAGATGCGGAGTCCCGCCACCCTACCGCTCCGAGCGCTGTCGAGCAAATCATGGCCACATGGCCTCTGTATCGGGCGGTTTGACTTTAGACATCAAATCGTGAAACGATTATTTTTGTCGGGCGGAAGAGCGGATTTGCCCGCAAATTTGACGCTGTTCTCGCCCTTCGTGCGCATTTATTCTTCCATAGGAAGTTGCCTTCTGCGCATTCGGAAATCTTGAGAGGGGCTGAATCATGCCACTCGTGGCGTCGTCGAAGAAACTCATCAAATTCGATACTAAGACATTCCTCTCCACCATCAACGGCGGTAGGAAGATCGAAGCTTTTCCCAAAA
>PMSZ01000004.1:318-4298 GCA_003168235.1 Acidobacteriaceae bacterium | reverse complement strand
TCCATGACAATGTCGGCTCCGATGCCCGAGTAAAGTTGGTGGTGCTAAAGCCAACCAAAGCTAAGCACGGAGAAGCTCGCGTTGAATGTGGTCGGGTTGTTCCTTGCAACCGGGGTCGGCGCTGCGGTAATTGTCGCCTTAACCAAGCTCGCAGGTCGACAAACTGCTGCAACCAGGCGTTAGCGCCCAAAACCCCGCCCGATCAATGAATGTAATGAGCCAATCGGCTGATATGTCATAATGGCGTGCTTTGCGCAACGCGACCTAAGCGTCCTCAAGAGTAAGATGGACGCGCCAAAGCCGGGCCACCCGCTCCAGATGCAATATTGGTTACAACTAACGTGCAGGAGGGTAAGCCGGTGTGCAACACTCCGCCGTTCTCGAGGTCAAGGACGAAATCTAGGTTCATTGGCAGCCTGGCGCTCACGCTTTTCACGGTTCCATTCCTGACCATCTCGCTGTGGTCGCAGCAAAACTGCCCGTTGCCGCCCGCCATTCAGCCGATCCCGCACGAACTGAATATTTTCTCCGATGAGCAGGAAGTTGATCTTGGCGACGCCATGGCAGAGAGCTTTGCGCGCCACATCAGGATTATCGATGACGACAAGCTCAGTGCTTATCTACGAACTCTTGGAGACCGGTTAGTCCGGCACCTGCCGCCCAACCAAATGAAGTTCCGTTTCTATCTGGTCGAGCTTCCAGAGGTCAATGCCTTCAGCATTGCCGGTGGTCGAGTCTATGTGGCGCGCAAGATGGTCGCGTTCGCAAAGAGTGACGACGAACTGGCCGGTGTTCTGGCCCACGAACTCGGACATATTGTTACTCATCAGCAGGCAATCGAAATGACTGCTCGCTTGCGCGAAGGGCTCGGAGTTACACAACTAGGCGATCGCGCCGACGTCTTCGAAAAATTCCATAAGGTGCTCGAAAACGTGCGACGCATGCGCAGACGCGACGACAAAGAAGAAGCTCAGCAGTATGTCGCGGATCAGGTTGCACTCTACGCTATGGCCCGCGCCGGATACGCGCCGCACGCTTTTGTCGACTTTTGGGATCGCTTTCAGCAGACCCACGGTAAAACCGGTACCTGGCTGTCCGATCTCTTCGGCACGACCAAGCCCTCGGAACGCCGATTGGGCGTAATGTTGAAGAACCTCTCTGCCCTGCCAACCGGATGTGCCGACATTCCCGCAGGCTCCCGCACTGCAGCTTTCGCAAACTGGCAGGCCGACGTTGTCGGCTACAGCGGACTTGGTACTAAAGAATCCCTGCCCGGGTTGGTTTTCAAGCAAACGCTGGCGCGGCCGCTTCGTCCTGACATTACCAATCTGCGCTACAGCTCAGACGGTAAGTACATTCTGGCGCAGGATGAGGGCGGCATCCACGTGCTCACGCGCGAACCCTTCGCAGTTCTGTTCTATATTCCAGCCATCGGCGTCTACCCGGCCCACTTTACCCCCGATTCCAGGTCCATCGTCTTTCACAACAGCGCGCTGCGCGTGGAAAGCTGGTCAGTGGCCGAACAGCGACGAACTTCGGCTCACGAACTGGCCGTTTTGCACGGGTGCTTTCAGAGCGAGCTTTCGCCCGATGGATTGACGCTCGGCTGCCTCAATTCGGAATTCGATCTGTCGCTCATCAATGTGCAATCAGGCTCGATCCTGACCAGCAAAAAGGATTTCACTCGAATGACTCGCATCGCTGCCTGCAACTATGCAGCCTCCCTTGCCAGTGGCGGCCAGGCGCGTTTGATTGCGATGAACTTTTCCCCCGACGGGCGTTACTTCCTGGCTGGTGCCTACATGACACACTTTGCCTGGGATTTGAGCGGAAACCGCGAGTTCCAGTTGCCCGGTTCCATCAAGAGTGTCCTCCAGGTCAGTTTCGCCTTCGTCGGGCCCGACCGGATTGTCGGCATCAGTGCAGACTCCCCCCTGAAATCGCCCGTCCTGCGCTTTCCTTCGGGCGAGCGGCAACAGCAAATCCAGCTCGCAATCGGCCTCGAGCTGAGTCCGGCGACCCATGGTGACTATTTCTTTGTCGGCCCTCTCAAGAACGACGCGATGGGGCTTGTTGATCTAAAGACGGCAACAATGCCCATCAAGTTCAAACACCCTGCCGCCGATGTCTACGACGGAACAATGGTGACGGAACGGGTTACCGGGGAACTTGCTCTGCACGCCTTAGATAAACTTTCCAGCGAATCTGCCCCATTAGCGGTGGCTAAATTGCCGCAAGGGCGTTTAGCGCCGCTGCGGGCAGCGGCGGTGTCTCCCGATTTCAACTGGATCGCGATCTCCCACCGCACGCGCGGCGGCGTGTGGGATGTCACGCATAACGTTCGCACCGTGGAATCGACAAACTTCGACGGGGCTTGGTTTGCTCCGGATCAATCTGTCTACGTCGACTTCGCCAAGTTCATGGAGACCGATCGCGCGATCGCCCGCATCGATCCGGCGTCGGGACACGGAACCTCGGGCTACAAAATTGGCGATGCGATCGCCGATCAGCTCGGCCCTTACCTGGCACTCCAAAAGCCGAGGACAACCTCCAAGCGCGATGAGACGGCGCATTTCTGGGTGGGGGACTTCTGTTACCAGTTGTTGCTGCAACGTCTTCTCGGAAGTCGTCGTTCTGCGCGCGACGAAGATGTGGAGATTCGCGACGTTCGCGATGGCCACCTGGTGTGGTCGCGTTATTTTCCCCACGAGGTGCCCGGATTTTCCGTGGGGTGGCAGACAGTTCTGCTGCGCTGGCCCCTGAATAACGCCACAGGACGCGATGAGCTGGCGAAATATCCTGAGCTCAAGAATAACGTCGCCGAGACGGACTACCTGTTGGAGAAGATCGATCTTCGCAACGATAGCGTGATCGGCAAGCTCGTGATCAAAACCAACAAAGGATCCTTCGCTGTGGAACACGTTTACGGCGAGGGCGATTGGATAATCGTGCAGGCCGGCGACAACCAGGTAATCACTTATTCACTGTCCACCGGAGAAGAGAAAGGACATTTCTTCGGCGACTATCCCGAGCTGTCGGGAAATGGATTGATGGCTTTGGAAAATGAAGCCGGCGAGCTTAGCGTCTATGACTTGGCCAGTTCGCAGCCGAAACAGGAGTACATTTTTACCGATCCTGTCTCGCTCAAGAGATTTTCCCCCGACGGCAAGCGTCTGTTTGTTATGACGGCGAGCCAGACCGCTTACATCCTCGACCTAGACGCTAAGAACTGAGCCTCGGCCAACCCCACCCCCGCACGCACGCTCCCCTCCTCACTTCTTCTGCTGCGACACGCTCAGCGGAGAAGAAGCAGTCAGATACTTCGCCTGATCGCTGTCGATCGGATCAATTTCCAACCGCGTCGTGCTTGTCCTCACGGACGCCTTCGTGCCCAGGTAATAGACCTTTCCCGCTTCCACTGTGACCTGCGCGAACGCCACCAGCTTTCCTAACGGAGTAGGCGACTGTACGTTCATACACGCATGATGCTCTCCCGGATCGACGGAGACAGCAAAATAGGAATTGTGCTTAAAAGCGCCCACCCAGGCTCCGTCCAGCCCGATCCTCGTCACGCATGGTCCAAGAAGGCAAGTCGCTGAGCCTGTTTCCTGAACGAAGTAAATCAATGCCTTCCCCGGTTGCGGCTGAGCCACTGCGTGTTGCGAGTCGTCTTGCTTCACCGCTAAGTTGACATCTTGCGGACCGCACGCAGCTCTAACATCTGCCGATTGGTCTTGGGCAAATGCGGATACCGCCAACAGCGCAACTAAAATCATGACTCTCATAACTTCCTCCACCTAAGCGCTTCACTCGTTACCACCGACTATAGGCTCTTCGGAGGATCGCTGTCGAAATCACGCGCGTCTACACTCAAACCCCCGAACCCTGCTGCACAGCCCCGCTAGGCCAGCCTACTCACTCTTGCAGGGCGCAGTCTCGTTCGGATAATTAAAGAAGAGCTGATTGCCGTCGGGATCATC
>PMSZ01000004.1:0-303 GCA_003168235.1 Acidobacteriaceae bacterium | reverse complement strand
CGCAGCCCTGCCGGTCGACCTGCGCGACATACGCTCTGCCATTCTCGTCGTATCGCCAGGGGTTCGTGAAGCCAAGCCGGTTAACATAAAAAAGAAGCGAGTCCTCAACATCCTTTACGTGCAGAACAGGGCGCGCAAACCAGTCCGTCATAGGCTAAATATCCTCAAATCTACAGATCCTCAAATTAAAGATAACCTCTTCCGCGATCAGTTTCAAAAACAAGGGATCGCCGCCTGCGGATGCAAGCGGGGCGCAAGCAGAAGACAACTCAGCCCTGGACGGGCCAAAGGTGCGGAAAGAGC
>PMSZ01000193.1 GCA_003168235.1 Acidobacteriaceae bacterium | reverse complement strand
TCGCCCGCGCCGCGCTCGAGGCGACTGCATTCCAGGTGCGCGAAGTGGTCGAGGCAATCGAAAAAGATTCCGGCATTGCGCTCGACGTGCTGCGCTGCGACGGTGGAATGGCGATGAACGATCTGCTGATGCAATTTCAAGCGGATATTCTGGCTAAGCCGGTGGTGCGTCCGAGGG
This sequence comes from Acidobacteriaceae bacterium, assembly GCA_003168235.1. Taxonomy (GTDB): domain Bacteria; phylum Acidobacteriota; class Terriglobia; order Terriglobales; family Acidobacteriaceae; genus Acidiflorens. Next base: position 3,668 of record PMSZ01000193.1, on the reverse strand, counting down.
TGAGCGAGACTACAGCTCTGGGCGCGGCATATGCAGCGGGGCTCGCGGCCGGCTTCTTTAAAGATACCGACGAACTCGCCGCGAATTGGGCAGTCGATCAGCGGTGGGAACCTAAGATGGAAGAAGAATCTCGCGAGCGCCTTTACCGATTTTGGAAGAAGGCGGTGACGCGGTCGTTTGGGTGGGTGGAAACTTCATAAGTCAACGAAACCCGAATTCGCGGTGAACCCAGCTCGCGACTTCGGTCCACGCGTGGTACAAGCTATCCTGCCAATCAGAAAGAAGATCAGCTATGAAACGAGCCGACGTGTGGCGGCGCATCGAAGCGCATTCCAAAGCCTGGGACATGATTATTGTCGGCGGGGGCGCGACCGGGGTAGGCAGCGCGATCGATGCGGCGTCACGCGGTTACGACGTGCTGCTGCTGGAGCAGAGCGACTTTGGCAAAGGGACCTCCAGCCGCAGCACCAAGCTGGCCCACGGAGGCGTGCGCTATCTTGAGCAGGGCAACATCGGTCTGGTCATGGAAGCGCTCAAGGAGCGCGGGCTGCTCTTGCAGAACGCGCCGCACATTGTGCACGATCTGGCATTCGTGGTGCCGAATTACGATTGGTGGGAGGCTCCTTTTTACGGTCTGGGACTGAAACTCTATCAGTTACTGGCCGGCAAATACGGGTTTGGAACCTCGCGCATTCTTTCCCGCGAAGAAACGCTTGAACATCTGCCTACGCTCAATCCGGAGGGCCTGCGTGGCGGCGCAGTTTACTACGACGGACAATTCGACGATGCTAGGCTGCTCATCCACATGGTGGCGACGGCGTTCGAACAAGGCGCAACGTTGTTGAACTATGTCGAGGTTACGGGGCTGACTAAAGACACGGCGGGATTCGTAAATGGCGTTGTGGCGCGCGATGCCGAAACGGGCAACGAATTTCGGGCGACGGCAAAAGTTGTGGTGAACGCCACCGGCGCATTCGCCGATCGGCTTCGGCTGCGCGCCGAGGCAGATGCCGAGCCGATGATCGTCCCCAGCCAGGGCATTCATCTGGTTTTCGACGCGAGCTTTCTACGGGGCGAAAGTGCGGTTTTAGTTCCGCATACCAGCGATGGCCGCGTGTTGTTCGCGATTCCGTGGCACGGCCACACGCTGGTCGGGACCACCGACACTCCGGTTGACGCCGCAACGCTGGAGCCGGTCGCGATGGAGCAGGAGATTGAATTCGTTCTTGCGACCGCCGGAAGATACCTGACGAAAGCGCCGACCCGCGACGATGTGCTGAGCGTATTCGCCGGGATCCGGCCGCTGGTGCGCGCTTCTTCGGGCAAGGCGGGCGTGCCAAATACCGCGGCCTTGTCGCGGGACCATGTCATCCACATCGACCGCTCGGGGTTGATTACGGTCTGTGGTGGAAAATGGACGACTTACCGGCACATGGCCGAAGATTGCATCGATCAGGCCGCCACGCTCGCGCAATTATCGGAACGGCCATGCGTGACACGAAACCTGCATATCCACGGATTTATAGACTCGACAAAAGACGATTCTACAAAAGAAGATTCGGCGAAAGAGGGCGGTTCGCTAGCGATCTATGGGTCAGATGCACACGAGATTCGCAAAATCATCGCGTCCCAACCTCGACTCGGAAAACGCTTACATGCGGAGCTGCCTTACGTTGGCGCCGAAGTGCTGTGGGCGGTGCGGCACGAAATGGCTCGGACGGTAGAAGATGTGCTCGCCCGACGCACGAGAGCGCTGTTTCTGAATGCTCGGGCCGCTCTAGAAATGGCGCCAGCGGTGGCGGATTTGATGGCCGCGGAACTGGGTTGGGATGAACCCACGCGGAAGCAACATCTGACAGCCTTTCGCGCCGTCGCCGCGAACTACGTGCTCACGCGCTGAAAACGCAACCACTCTGTCTCGACATTGATACGGGCGTGAGCGGATCTGGTCCGCCCTAAGCCAGCGCGTAGAGGTACTCGACCAAGGAGCGCATGGCCCCGTCAATCCCCGCAACTTTAGGATTGGTGGAATCGATCAGATAATACTCATTCGGAGCATGTGCACCGGTTCCGTGCCCCAGCCCGAAGTGTCCGGCGGGAAGATTCAGAGGTTCGGAAGTGAAGATGTATCCCGGCCAGGAACCGGCAGATCGAGGCCACAGCACAGGATCGAGACCCATTTTGCGGTAAGTCGCAATTTGCGCCTGGATGAGCTTCGAATCCTGCGAGGTCTGGGTCGGATCGTAGCCCCCGCTCATATTAACTTCGATATCGCCAAAGCCGTGTTTGGCAAGATGGTCTTTTAGAAGCGCCAGTGTACCGGCAGCCGTCATGTCAGGCACCAGCCGCATGTCAATCTTCGCGACGGCGCGATGCGGCAGAACGGTCTTACCTCCAGGACCCGTGTATCCCCCGACCAGGCCCTCGATGTTGATGGTGGGCTTGGACTCGAGCAGCACGAGTGAGTCGAGCCAGTTTGTGTCACGCACCCAATGCTCGACTCCAAGCTGCCTCTTCGTCGTGGCTTCACTGCGGCGAGCGGCGACCTCCTGAATCATCTTCATTTGTGCGGGAGTAAGCGGCTTCGCCTTATCAAAGAAGCCCGCAACCGCAGGGGTGTGTCCATCGGGTTCGATCAGCGTGTTTAGCGCTTGCACTAAGTGCCACGAGGGACTGTCGACCTGTGCCTCAAGGCTGGAGTGAACATCATGTTTGGGACCCCGTCCCCAGAGTTCTCCACTGGAAACCAGCTCGAGTTCAACTACTCCTTTGGCGCCGAGTGATATCTGGATGCCTCCATCCTCGTCCTGGCCTGCTTCCGGTATGAACACACCCATGCATTTTTTCAACGCAGCGGCGACCTTGGGATTGCGGACAATCTCCGGAAAGTGAGGAGAAGCAATCTCTTCTTCACCTTCACAAACGAGCACGAGATTTACAGGCAGCTTTTTTCCCGCTGCCTTAAAAGCATGAAGAGCGCCGAGGAAGGCCGTTTCAGGACCTTTCTGGTTCACCGCGCCGCGACCGACGCAGATCTTGCCCAACCCTTCCTTGTCGACGATCCGCCCTTCAAGCGGAGGCGAAGACCACTCCGAAGGGTCAAACTGTTTCACGTCATACATGAAATAGATGCCGACCGTGGTGGCGGCACCAGCATCGAGAAGGCCGAAGACTCCCGGCTTGCCCGAGGTAGGAATGATCTCGACGTTCGAGAATCCGGCATCGCGAGCGAGTTGCGCCATATACTCGGGACCCTGCGGATAGTTGCGGTTCTCGGCCGCGATCGAGGGCAAAGCGATCCAGTCCTGCAGCCGCTTCACATTCTCGTCATGCATCTTTGGTATTTGGCTCAGCACCGATTGGATATCGGAATTGTCGGCGGAGAAAGCGGAGATTGGCAGAGCGGCGAAGGCGGCTCCAGCAAGTGCGCCCTGAATGAAATCTCGACGATTGAACGCGTTATGACTCGAATCAGTCAATGCATCCTCCATTGGCCGAACAAAGATGACTATCCGCAGTTGGCCTCAAACTCAATTCCAGAAAGAGAGATCCAATCTAGATCGAGGGCCATGATACCAGCAGCTTCCAGAAGATCAGCAATCTATCTTGTCGTTTGAATCTGGTGGCGGCGGTAGGACTCGAACCTACGACCTACGGATTATGAGACC
>PMSZ01000306.1 GCA_003168235.1 Acidobacteriaceae bacterium | reverse complement strand
ATTGCTGCGATGAGTTTCCACGGTCTTCGTGCTCAGGTCCAGGACGGTGGCTACTTCCTTGGAGCTTTTCCCTTCGGCGAGAAGCTGCGTGACTTCGCGTTCACGAGCGGTCAATACAGGCAGGTTCGGAACTTCGTTCCGCGAGGTCACGTGCCCCTTGTCCAGGAACCCGGCCAGGACAAGATCGTTCACTCGCGGCGTAAAGAACATGCGCTTGCTCTGCAAGGCTTCCACCGCCGACACCAAATCGCGAGCCGCGTCAGACTTGAGGATAAACCCGCGAGCGCCAGCATTGAGAGCCTCGCGGATAATCTGANNGAATCGGTGATAGTGAGGACGATAACCTTGAAGCGAGAATCCATTTGAAGAAGCTGGCGCGTAGTGTCGAGGCCATTGAGACGCGGCATGCCAATATCGACAATGATTACGTCCGGCTTCAGCTGCTGCGCCATGGCGATGGCTTCGGCGCCGTCGGAGGCTTCGCCGCAAACTTCCCATCCCTCATGTTTCTGAAGAAGTGAACATAAACCCCGGCGCACAATCTCATGATCGTCGGCGAGCAAAATACGCAGTTTCATGGCAAATCCTCCACAAAACATCTTCAAGAGATTTGAAGCCAACATGTTCCGCCCTTCAGCTGGAAGGGTTTGGATTTCGCGCCAGCACGGTAAATTCCCGGTGCAGGCTCACTGCCTCAATCGCCTCTACCANNGGCCTCACGCATCATCTGCGGGGAATCGTGTTGCGTAACAAATAAAACCTCAAGCCCGGGGTTTTTCTGTTTCATAATCCGGCACGCTTCGATACCGTTCATGCGAGGCATGGTCACGTCAAGCACGACCACATCGGGGCGAAGAGCCGCGACCTTTTCCACTGCCTCAACACCGTCCGACGCTTCATCCACCACCTGCAATTCCGATCGCCCTGTCAGTAGAGTCCTCAGCCCTTGCCGTACGACGGGATGATCATCCACCAAGAGAATACGGACTGCCATAACGTTTGCCAGTTTCATGCCACAGCTTTTGAAGACCTTGGTCTTTCCACATCCGACTACACGCCACATTCGGCTACAGGTCGCCGAACCTTCTCAGGCGGACTAACTTGCAGTTCTGCTTGCACCTATCGGAATCCAAAAACGGAACAGGTTGAGACTAGCATGGTTACAAGCCGCTTCAGAATACAGGGAACCCTGTATTGGGTGCCGACTCACTGGCTGGCCGAACTTGCTTGAGGGAAATAGGTTTCCTGGTGAAGGAGCGCGTTCACGGCATTAATAATTGAACCAACATCCCACTTCGGGCACAAACCGCGAATACCATTCTTTCGGGCCTCATCGGCGAGTTGACTGGAGAAATGAATGGTGATCATCAGGATGGGAATTTCAGGATGAAGTTGCGCAATCTGCCGGGCCACTTCAATCCCGTTAAGATCGGGCATCTGGAAGTCGAGCAAGATCATATCGGGCGGATTTTCCCGAACTCGCCGCAGGGCTTCTGTTCCGGTTGGAGCGAGGTCGCATACACTCCAGGTACTTTCCAGTTCGAGGAGGGAACGAAGGTAATTTCGCACCGCCGGGTTGTCATCCGCCACAAGAATTCGGACCAAGCGGAACCCTTTCTTAGCCTGCTCGTTTTCCCCTGCTGGGGAAGATGTCAACGAGCACGATTATCTAGCCCCGATCACCATTAGCGGCCGCGGAGAGCGTGGCTGCAATACCGTAAACCCCTGAGGACTCGCTATGGCAATTTCGGCGGGGAATCCGCGAATGTGCCGTCACTCGGCCAGATACTTTCTGGCGCATCGCTGCCCTGGAAAACCTTCCAGGACTCTATTCTTGGGAAACNNCATGATGCTGAAAGCCCTCAACTTCGTGGAGATCAAAAATCTGCCGGCATCCCGCGGGGAGTTCGGCGGCTGCCCGCCGTAAAGCGATACGGTCAACCGCCCCCTGGAGACTGGGATGCGGTTTGCCAATTTCCCGCTTGAGCGAAGGCGAATCTGCCGAGACCGGCTCATCAAGAGACACTAAGGGTGGAGATTTTCGACGGCGTAGCTTCATCAGCACCGTATTCACCGCAACCCTGTAAAGCCAGGTAGAGAAGGCCGAATCGCCGCGAAATGAATTCACGCAGCGAAACACCTGAAGAAAGGCTTCCTGGGTGAGATCTTCGGCGTCGGCAACATCCCTTGTCATTTTCAGGCAAACGGCATACACCCGTTTCTTATGCAAATTATAGAGCGTGGCAAAAGCCTGCTCGTCCCCTCGCTGTGCGCGCCGGACGAGGCTGCCTTCCGAGTCGACCGGACCTCGCTCTTTTTGCTGAACAACGCTCACGGGAAATACATTTGTTGCCGTCGCTGATATTGGGAAGGTGGCCACTGTCGTCTCCTTGATCGACTGGAGTTGCGCTGCTCTCAACACAACTGCGGGAGCGTTCCGCGCTACCAGAAGAGACTAGCGAAGTGACGACACCTGTCCCATAGGGGTGCCACTGTACTTGGTTCCAAAACTTGCTGTACCGGCAGGAATGGGTTCGCTCGAGCTGATAATTCTTTTATTTATTCGGAGTTAGGGGCACCAACAGTGCGGCAAGGTCGAAGCTCTGTCACACACTACAGCCATTTAAGATTGCAGTCGCTTCTCGCAATGCCAAGGCTGAGGGAATCACCAATTCAAGGAGGGTTCCGGGGTCGGCATTCGCAAGCCGCAATTCTCCGCCGAATTCCTTGGCGCGCTGCTTCATGCCGCCAATGCCAACTCCGATGCTTTCGGGACGAAGATCTGCAACTCGCTGATCGATCCCTTTCCCGTCGTCCAGTACGGAAACCACGATCAGGTCATCTCTGTGAGTCAAGGTAATGCAGACCTTCCGAGCCCCGGAGTGCCGGAATACATTGGTGAGCGCTTCCTGAACAATTCGAAAGACCGCCGTCTCAACCGCGGGCGCCAGCCGCGGAAAGTTCGGGGGCTGCACGTTAAGTAAGGTATCGATGCCACTGCGCTTAGTAAGCCCCTCGACATACCAACCGAGGGCTGACTGCAGTCCGACTTCGTCGAGTAATGGGGGGTGCAGAAGATGAGACATGGTACGAACCTCCTGGATCGCCCGCTCGATAATAGAGCTTGCCTGAACCCACGCTTGCTCGTGTGCCTGGGCGGGTTTTTCCAGAAGCATCTTATCTAATACCATCTTAGCGACGGCGAGCTCTTGTCCCAATCCATCGTGAAGATCGCGCGCGATACGCCGCCGCTCCTGGTCTTGCATCGTCATAAGACGAGTGGAGAGTTTCCGCAATTCGTCTGTCCGTTGGTCGACCATCTTTTCGAGTTCGATGGCACTGTCACGAATCGATTGTTCGAGCAACTTGCTGTCGTGAATATCGGAGCAGGTCCCATACCATTTAACGATCTTCCCATCCAAATCCCGGATGGAAACAGCACGCGATCGAAACCAGCGGTAATCGCCATTTTTGGAACGCAAACGATACTCCGCTTCGTAATGCCCTCCGGCTGCAATGGTCTGGAACCAACCGGCCCGGCTGCGCTCGACATCCTCGGGATGCACATAGTCCAACCAACTCACCTTCTCACCGGAGACTGTCGACGCTCCGGTATATTCGTGAAATCGTTCGCTGACATACTCGTAGCATGCATCTCCCAGGCTGCTGAAAATGACATCTGGGGCAGTCCTAACAACGGCATCGAGTTCCTGATTCTTTCCAGCCAGCTCAACATTCAGCTTCAGGAGCAGTTCGGCCTTGGAAGCTAGCTCCTCGGTTCGCTCAGATACGCGGTGTTCGAGATCACGATTCAGCGCCTCGAGCTGCCTTGTTTTTCGATGTAACTCGGCAAATACCCTTACCTTCGCGCGTAAGAGTTCCTGTATGACGGGAACAGAAATGTAATCGACCGCTCCGTGCTCATATCCCTTTAGCCGGTCTAAATCGGTCAGGTGCACGGCCGAGATAAAGATGATAGCGGTCCGTTGAAACCGTGGATGCTGGCGGATCATCATGGCTAACTCAAAGCCATCCAGCTCAGGCATGCTTACGTCCATCAGAACCACGGCAACATCCGTTCTTAGGAGAACTTCGAGCGCTTCTTTCGCGGAAGCTGCCTTGATCAGGTTCTCCCCAAGCTCACCCAGCATTACCTCGTAGCTGAGGAGCTTGGCGGGCTGATCATCCACCATGAGGATGTTGACTTTGTCGTCCGCGTCCATCGTTTTCTCCATGCCGCTATCGGGCGGGTGTTCCCGCTCCACCAACGTTTATCTGTGAAGCCACATACGCAACGACGACAGTAGTTGCTCGATGTTGACGGGCTTTGCCAGGTATTCGGACGCACCGGCCTCCAGGCATTTCTCGCGATCTCCCTTCATTGCTTTTGCCGTCAGAGCAATGATGGGCAAACGCTGCAGCGAAGTGTTTTGGCGGATCACCCGCATGGTTTCGTAGCCATCCATCTCGGGCATCATGATATCCATGAGGACGATTGCGACCTCTGGCGTCGAATCCAGTTTTGCGATCGCTTCCCGGCCAGTTCCCGCGGTGATGACGTGCATGCCTCGCCGTTCGAGCACGCTGCTGAGAGCGAAAATGTTGCGCACATCGTCGTCGACTACCAGGACGCTCTTGCCTACCAAAGCATCGTCCGAGTGGTGCAACCGTTCCAGCAATCTCTGTTTTTCGACCGGAAGATCCGCGACGACGCGATGCAGGAACAAAGCAGTTTCGTCAAGCAAACGTTCGGGCGATTCGACACCTTTTACCACGACACTGCGGGCCAATGCGTGCAGGCGAGCATCCTCTTCGGGGGAGAGTTCCTTACCCGTGAACACAACAACCGGCAGATCGCATAGTGCCGGAGTATCCCGGAATCGCTCCAGCACGTCAAAACCGGAGATATCGGGCAGCCGCAGATCAAGAACCACACAATCGAACGTTTGCTCATTAACTGCCCGGACCGCCTCTTCACCGCTGGACACTGTCGTGACGTCAATGTCGTCAAAGCCGAGCAGTTCCTGGATGCTAAGTTGCTCAGCCAAATTATCTTCTACCACCAGCAACCGTTTGCGTCGTGGAGCTGCATATTCCTTGATGTGAGCGAGAGCCGTTTTCAAACCTTCCGGCGTCGTTGGTTTTGTCACAAAAGCAAAGGCGCCGCGTGCCAGACCGTGTTGACGATCTTCGTCGAGGGTCAGCATCTGTACCGGAATGTGCCGAGTTGCGGGATCTTGCTTCAGGCGATTCAGCACCGTCCAACCCAGCATGTCAGGCAGGAACACATCCAGGGTCACGGCAGTGGGGTGATACTCTCGCGCCAGCACCAGCGCCTCGGCGCCGCGCAAAGCTATGAGAACTTTGAATCCCATATCCTGGGAAAGATCGCGCAACACGCGGGCATAGTGAGGGTCGTCCTCTACAATCAAAAGAATGGCGTCTTCGGGCCGCAGATTGTCCCGGTCGTCGGGGATTTTCTCGAGCGGATGCTCCGAGCCGATGACAGAAATCTGCGAGACGGATGTTGGAGCTCTTCTTTCCGTTGTCGAAGTGCTGGACGGTCCTACATAGGTTTGTGGTAAGTACAGAGTGAACGTACTACCACGATCCGGAGCACTGCGTAACTGGATTTCCCCGCCAAGCAGACTGGCTAGCTCGCGACTGATGGCCAGCCCAAGACCCGTGCCCCCGTACTTGCGGCTAGTACCTGCGTCTGCCTGCTGGAAGGCCTCGAAAATGATGCGCTGCTTATCCAGTGGAATACCAATACCAGTATCGGAAACTTCGAAGGCTACGACCGCCGCGGCCTTGTTCAGAATTGGGTGATCCTCGCTCCACCCACTTCTGGCAGTCGAGATGGACAGACGAACGCCTCCCAGTTCGGTGAACTTGAACGCGTTGGACAACAGATTTTTCAAGACTTGTTGCAAACGCTTCGAGTCCGTGACTACGCTGCGGGCCAGATTTGGATCGGTCTGGACTTCGAAACTGAGCCGCCGGTTCTCAGCTTCGTGCCGGAAGGGGCGCTCCACGGTATCGAGCAGACTGGCAAAGAATACCTCTTCCGCTTCTACTGAAACGGTTCCGGATTCAATCTTTGACAAATCGAGAATGTCTGTGATCAGGTTCAGCAAGTCAGTTCCAGCTCCGTGAATCGTCCGGGAGAACTCGACTTGCTTTGGTGTCAGGTTACCTTCCGGATTGTCAGTGAGTTGCTGGCCGAGAACGAGAATGCTGTTCAAAGGTGTACGCAGCTCATGTGACATGTTGGCCAGGAACTCGGACTTGTATTTCGAAGTCAACGCCAGTTCTTTGGCTTTTTCTTCCAAAGCGCGACGCGCCTGTTCAATTTCCTGGTTCTTACGCTCGACTTCAACGTTCTGTTCGGCGAGCTGTTGTGCTTTCTGCGCGAGTTGCTCGTTCGTTTGTTGTAACTCCCGTTGCTGCATCTGGAGTTCCGTGGCCAGCTGTTGCGACTGCTTCAACAGGCCTTCTGTCTGCATGGTGGCTTCGATACTATTGAGCACGATGCCGATGCTGGCGGTAAGTTGCTCGAGAAATGCGAGATGGGAGGTTGTGAAATTACTCAGGGAGGCTAGCTCGATAACCGCTTTCACGCGGTCTTCGAAGAGAACCGGAAGCACGATAACGTTGCGTGGAACGGCTTCGAACAGGCCCGAACGGATTGCGATTGTGCTCTCTGGCAAATCCGAGATCAGCATCCGCCGCTTTTCCGCGGCGCATTGGCCCACCAGGCCCTCACCTAGCTTCAAACGGCGCAAATGCCCGTCCTCGCCGTCACCGGCAAAGGCTGAGAGCAGCATCATCTCGGCCGATTCTTCCGTTCCCATCTGGTAGATCACACCTTGTTGGGCATTCACGAGGGGCGACAGTTCCGACAACAGCATCCGTCCCACAGTGGCCAGATCGCGCTGCCCTTGCAACATCCCAGTAAAACGGGCCAGATTTGTCTTAAGCCAATCTTGCTCGGTATTGCGATCGGTGGTCAGGCGGAGATTGTCGATCATGGTATTGATGTTGTCTTTCAACTCCGCGACTTCGCCGCTGGCTTCCACTTGAATGGAGCGAGTAAGGTCTCCCTTGGTAACTGCGGTTGCCACCTCGGCGATGGCGCGCACCTGGTTTGTCAAATTGTCGGCCAGCAAGTTGACGTTGCCCGTGAGGTCTTTCCAGGTGCCGGCCGCGCCGGGGACGTTGGCCTGACCGCCGAGCCGCCCCTCAACCCCCACTTCGCGTGCGACCGTTGTAACCTGGTCAGCAAACGTGGCCAGCGTGTTGGTCATGTTGTTGATCGTTTCGGCAAGGGCGGCGACCTCACCCTTAGCATTCACGATCAGCTTTTGAGTTAGCTCGCCATTGGCGACGGCGGTTACAACTTTTACGATGCCGCGTACCTGTTCCGTCAAATTGGCGGCCATGACGTTCACGTTATCAGTAAGATCCTTCCACGTGCCGGCCACGCCAGGAACCTGGGCCTGGCCGCCCAGCTTGCCTTCTGTGCCGACTTCGCGGGCTACGCGGGTTACTTCGGCAGCGAAAGCGTTGAGCTGATCCACCATCGTATTAATGGTGTTCTTGAGTTCCAGAATCTCGCCCTTGACGTCCACCGTGATCTTGCG
>PMSZ01000337.1 GCA_003168235.1 Acidobacteriaceae bacterium | reverse complement strand
TCATAATGCCGTTCTTTTTCACAATGCCGATCAGCAGGATGATTCCTATGAGTGCGACGACGCTCAACTCCTGACCGCAAATCAGCAACGCCAGAATGGCGCCCACTCCGGCCGAGGGCAGCGTCGACAGGATCGTGATGGGATGAATGTAACTTTCATAGAGAACGCCGAGCACGATATACACCGTGATCAGTGCCGCGAGAATCAGCAGCGGCTCGTTGGATAACGAAGCCTGGAACGAAGCCGCCGTCCCTTGAAATGCTCCCTGCACGCTCAGCGGCATGTTGATTTCCCGTTGCGCCTTGTCGATCGCGTCGGTAGCTTCGCCGAGGGACGCGCCCGGCGCCAGGTTGAACGAGATCGTGACCACGGGAAACTGACCCTGGTGATTGACCGACAGCGGGCTGCTCTTGGTTTCGAAGTGAGTGAACGCGCTCAGTGGCACAGCGCCGCCATTCACCGAACTCACGGCGTTGGGGTTCGCTGAACCGGAACTGGTGCTGGTATTCGGCGAAGCCGAAGGACTTGCCGCAGCCGATGATGCGGAATTGCCGGAAGCCGTTGTCGACGTGACTGTCTGCGTGCTGTTGGCCGTGGTGAGCGCCGTGGGCGCCAGGGCCGAGCGAACGTAGATGTCCTGCAACTTGGCGGGGTTTTTCTGGAAATCCGGCGCGGTTTCAAGCACGATATGGTACTGATTTAATTGTGTGTACAAAGTGGAAACCTGCCGCTGCCCAAACGCGTCATAGAGCGCCTGGTCGATCGCTTGCGGCGTGATACCCATGCGCGAGGCCGTGACCCGGTCGATCAACAGCGACGCGGCGAGGCCGGAAGTTTGCTCGTCCGTGGCCAGGTCGCGAAGCTGCGGAATCGCTTTCAGCTTGCTCATCAACTCCGCGGTCCAGTGATTGAGTTCTGTCTGGTTCGGATCTTCGAGCGTGTACTGATACTGCGTGCGGCTCACGCGGTCTTCAACCGTGAGGTCTTGCACCGGTTGCATGTAGAGCGTAATGCCGTCGATCTTCTCCAGTTTTGACTGCAGCCGCCGGATCACAGCCGAGGCGTTGATTTTGCGATCTTCAAGCGGCTTCAAATTGATCTGGATGCGGCCGCTGTTCAAAGTCGTGTTCGTGCCGTCGATGCCGATAAACGAAGAAAGGCTCTCCACGGCCGGGTCCTGCAGGATCGCGTGGGTGAGTTCCTGCTGCCGTTCCGACATGGCGGTAAACGAAATGGATTGCGTGGCTTCAGAAATTCCTTGAATGATGCCCGTGTCCTGCACCGGAAAGAAGCCTTTGGGAACGATGACGTAGAGAATGATGGTGAGTACCAGCGTGCCGGCAGCGACCACCAAAGTCGCCGTCTGCCGCTTCAGCACCCACTTCAACGTTCTTCCGTAAAAGGCAATGATGCTCTCGAACGCACGCTCCGAAACGACATAGAAGCGGCTTGGCTTTCGCCCGTGAGTGCTCTTCAAAAGCCGCGAACACATCATGGGAGTCAACGTTAGCGAAACCACCGCCGAGACCAGAATGGTCACGCTGAGCGTGATGGCAAACTCGCGGAAAAGCCGCCCCACGATGTCGCCCATGAAGAGCAGAGGAATTAGCACTGCGATCAGCGAGATGGTCAGCGATACGATCGTGAACCCGATCTGCTCCGAGCCTTTGAGCGCGGCTTCGAGGGGTCGGTCTCCTTCTTCAATGAAGCGGATGATGTTCTCGATCATCACGATGGCGTCATCGACGACGAAGCCAGTCGAGATGGTGAGGGCCATCAGCGTGAGGTTGTTCAGGCTGAACCCCGCGAGATACATCACCCCGAACGTGCCCACGATCGAAAGTGGTACGGCGACGCTGGGAATAATGGTGGCGTAAACGTTCCGCAGGAAAAGAAAGATCACCATGACCACCAGCCCCACGGTGAGCATGAGTTCGAATTCCACGTCGGAGACCGAAGCACGGATCGTAGTCGTGCGATCGGTCAGCTCATCCACCTGGACCGCGGCGGGAAGATTGCTCTTCAGTGCGGGCAGCAGCTTCTTGATGCGGTCAACCACCTGAATGATGTTTGCGCCCGGCTGCCGCTGAATGTTGACGATCACCGCCGGCGTCTCGTTCATCCACGCCGCTTGACGGACGTTTTCCACGTCATCCTGCACCAGCGCCACGTCCGAAAGCTTCACCGGCGAGCCGTTGTGATAGGCAATGACGACTTTTTCAAAGTCCGATGCCGTCAGCAACTGGTCGTTGGACTGGATCTGGTAATCCTGTTGCGGCCCATCGAAGTTGCCGATGGCCTGGTCCAGGCTGGTCTGCTGCAATGCGGTCCGCACGTCCTCGAGGTTGATGCCATACGAAGAAAGCGCGGTCGGATTCACCCGCACGCGCACCGCTGGCTTCTGGCCTCCGCTGATGCTGACCAAGCCAACTCCCGGAAGCTGTGCGATTTTTTGCGCGAAGCGCGTATCCGCAAAGTCCTCAACCTGCGACAGCGGAATGGTCTTCGACGAGAGAGCCAACGTAAGAATCGGCGTGTCGGCCGGGTTCGTCTTGCTGTAGATCGGCGGAACCGGCAGGTCGGAAGGCAAATAGGTTTGCGCGGCATTGATCGCCGCTTGCACTTCCTGCTCGGCAACGTCGATGTTCAACTCCAGCGCAAACTGCAAAACAATAATGGAACTTCCATCCGAACTGGTGGAAGTCATCTGGTTCAGGCCGGGGACTTGGCCGAACTGCCGCTCCAGCGGAGCGGTCACCGCCGACGCCATCACGTCTGGACTGGCGCCCGGATAAAACGTCACCACCTGAATCGTCGGGTAATCCACCTCGGGCAGCGCGGAAACGGGCAACTGAAGATACGCGACAAAGCCCGCCAGCAAGATGGCCGCCATCAGCAGCGACGTCGCCACCGGCCGCAAAATAAATGGACGAGAAGGACTCACTGACGCGCGGCTCCGTTCTTGCCTCCGGGAGCGGATCCGTTGCTCTGGCCACTCTGCGACTGACTGGCCTGCGACTGACCAGCCTGCGATTGCCCCGTCTGCTGCTGTCCCGCCGCCGTGCCAGCGCTCTTGCTGGGCTGGCGAATCGTGACTTTCGCTCCATCCAGCAGCCGGTCAAATCCGTTGACCGCCACTACTTCGTTCGGTTCGATTCCCTGCACACCGGTTGAAGCGCCGTCCGTTGTGCCCGGCGTGATCGTGCGGATCGACGCCGTAGCCCCAGTACCGTCACTCTTGATGACATAGACATAAGCGCCCTGCGCGTTGCGCTGGATCGCCGGAGTCGGTATCAGGGTCACATCATGTTGCGTGTCGACCAGCAGCTTTATGTTTACGAACTGGCTCGGAAAAAGTGCGTTGTCATTGTTGTCGAAAATGGCTTTGAGTTTCAGCGTCCCCGTCGTCGGATCGATAACGTTATCGAGCGTCAGCAATTTGCCGGACGCGAGCTTCGTGCTTTCAGCGCGGTCGAATGCGTCCACGGTCAGGGTCTTCCCTTTGCGCAGTTGCTGCTGAATCGCCGCAAGAGAATCTTCTGCAATGCTGAAGATCACGGTAATGGGCTGCAGTTGCGTAATCACTACCAGCGACGTCGTGCTGTTGGCCTGCACGATGTTTCCCGGATCGACCAGCCGCAGTCCAACACGTCCCGCGATCGGTGACGTGATCTGCGTGTACACCAGATTGACTTTGGCATTGGCGAGTTGACCCTCGTCGTTTTGTACCGTGCCTTCATCCTGAAACACCACCTGCTGTTGATCATCGTATTGCTGCTTGGCGATGGCGTTGCGATCCAGGGCTTGCTTGTACCGGTCCAGGTCGATCTTCGCTTCGCTCAGTACCGCTTGATCGTGCGCCAGTTGTCCTTGGACCTGCGTCAACGCCGCCTGATACGGACGCGGATCGATTTCGATCAGAGGATCGCCTTTTTTCACCATCTGGCCTTCGCGATAGTAGACCTTGGTGATTTCGCCCTGCACACGACTGGTCACCGTCACCGTATACACGGGCGTCACCGCGCCGAGCGCGTTCAAAAAGACTCCGATGTCCCCCCGGTGCGCCGTCGCCGTTGAAACCATGACGGGCCGCGAAGCCGGATCGCCGCCGGCTTTGGCCTCAGTATCGGCCCCGCGGCGGCTCCAGATCGTGATCCCGACCAGAAGCACAACCACGGCGAGCACCCAGACCCACCAATGGCTCCCGGATCTGGTCGATTTTTCAGTGATCGGGTTTTCAATGATCGGATTTTCAACGATCGGTGGCTGTGATTTTTCAGTGATCGGCTGCTGCGATGTCTGCGATTCCATAATGTCTGGCGGTTGTTTGCGTGCTCCTCAGATGCACAAAATCCTTGCTGCCCGATGCGATTAGGGACTGTCCTCTGAAAATTGCAAAGATGGGACAAATATTCCTTGGACAAACACTAGAAGGAAAGTTGCAGTGGCAGGCACAATTCTCTCCCCAGCCTCTGGCTGCATCTTACCATTTTCGCTACCTTCATTTTGACGTGTCAGAAGGCAATACGGCGCTAACTTTTTGTGAAGAATTGTCAACGCCTTAGCGATTGGACGCTGGTTACCTCCGCGTCCGTAAGGCGGAATAACGCCCGCGTATAATTCAGGCCGTGACTTCGCCCGCAGACGGCAAACTCGTTGCTCAACGCAGATTCACCCGCAGCCAGATTGCGCAGCGTTCGTTGCTCGCAGCTGTCATCCTGCTGGGAGTCGCCTATGCCGCGGACTCGGCCGTATTTCGATATCGTCTATCCACCAACCATCAGCCCTTCGGCAGCGTGACCATCTCACACTACGATGCCGTGTTCCAGAAAGATGGCAGGAGCGAGCTGATCTTCGATCCTCCGGTGCAACAGACCTGCGTCAATAGCCTGTTCCCGCACGCCGGCGCGACTCCGTGCTGGTATCTGAGCCGGAACGCGGAGCGCCGCACCGACATATAACGCGATTGATTCTCTAACGAAAGTAATTGACCTACGATGGCAGCGTCTGCCCGCGCGTCTCGGCGCCGAACGGTGTAAGCAGTAGCCCGATCGCAAATGCGATCGCTGTGAGCGCCACCGGCTTCCCGATCGAGCCGAAGTGGCGCACCCCTGCTCCTACCAGAAATGTGATTCCTGCTCCCGCGAACCGGGCGAACGACGTGGAGAAGGCAAATGCACTGGCGCGGCATTCCGTGGGATATTGCTCGGGAAGCCACAGCGTATAGACCGCAAAGTTGGCTCCGCCCAATCCCAGGAAAAACAAACAGACAAAAAGCAGCGGCAGTCCGGCTCCGCCGAGATAGTAAACCTTGCCGAAGGTGAGCGCGATAAACGCCATCATCAGCGCAAAGAAAAAAGCCAGCGCGCCGCGCCGTCCCAGTCGCTCGGCAAGAGTTGGCATCAGCAGACAGCCGAGAATCGTCGCAACCGCGACCAGCATGGTCGCATAGGAAGCCAGTTGCGCCGCTTGCTGTCCCGTTCGCCCGCTGGCTTCAGCCAGCGTTGTCACCGCCGCCGGAACATACACCGTTCCCGCCCACAGGCCGCAGATCGAAACCAGCATGAAGATGGAGTTCAGAATCGTGCGCCGCCGCAGCATCGGATTAAACAGCGTCGCCAGCGGACGCCACCACGACCAGCTCTGCACCACTTTCTCTTTCTGCACCCAGCGCGAAGGTTCGGTCACGCCATAGCGAATCCACGCCAGCAAAAGCGCCGGCAATCCTCCGAAGGCGAACATCCAGCGCCAGCCAAAGTGACTGCCAATGCTGTAGTTCGCCAGCGCCGCCAGCAGAAAGCCAAAGTAGTATCCCGTGTGCATGAATCCTGCGCCGACGATCCGCCGATGCTCCGGCCATTCTTCGGCCACAAACGTACCACCCATCGCCCATTCGCCGCCAATACCAATGCCTGCCAGCAGACGTAAAATCGCAAGCTGCCAAACGCTCACCGCAAACGCGCTTAACAAAGTGAACACCGAATAGCACAACACCGTCAGCATCAGCGTGCGCACCCGGCCAAACTTGTCGCCGATCGGTCCCCACAGAAACGCCAGTCCCCAGCCGATCAGGAAAAGCGCGAACAGCAATCCTCCGTAATAACCGATGTTTCCCTTGGTCGCGGCTATGCCCGAGCGCGGCAGCAACTCGCGCAGCGACGGCACCAGAACCAGCGCGTAGATCACCGAATCCATGCCGTCCAGCGTCCAACCTCCCCACGATGCCCAAAATCCACGCACCTGATTGCGCGTGAGCGATGCGCCGGATTTCACGCTGCTGGGTTCCGCACTGCTAGGCTGAATCGGCATTGGTTGAGCGTTCATCGCGGAGCGGCCTCCGTCGCATTGCTCGCACCGCAGCATACTCTGATTGTTTAGGGGATGCCAGTCGCTCTCTTAACGAGTGATTTCGAGCAGAGGATCGAGAGGCATTCGACAGGCGAACCTGGAGGCGGTTCGCGACGCGGCTCAAGACGCGGTGTGAGAAGTTTAAGAAGAAGCGATTTGAGACAAAGAACTTTTGCCCCTGCCCGCTCCGCCGCGCGCGGCCGACGTGGCCAGGCGATTGGCCTCGCGATTGTTCTCGCGACTCACGTGCGAGATCGAGAACGCGAGCGAGCCGGCAATTTTCCGGCAGATCCAATTCAGCGAGTACAGACGCGGACTGCGGCAGCTGTATTCCCCGCTCATCTGCCGCACCACCACTTCAGAATCTGAAAATACATGCAACGCTCGTGCCTTCAGCTGTTTAGCGCATTGCAGCGCCTCCAGCAGCGCGACATACTCGGCGACGTTGTTGTCCTGCCGCCCAATCCAGCGCGCGATTCGGATCGGGCCCGCCGCCGAACCGTCAATAACAACTCCAATCCCCGACGAGCCCGGATTCCCGAGCGATCCGCCATCGACGTAGGCCACGAAATCTGACATTGCGTGAAGATCTTACCTGCCGCTTCTAATCAATATGCGGGATGCATTTTGCCACGTCAAGAACTTTGCTTGGTTCACATTCTTGGTTCGCATTTTATTGTTCGTGAGTCCCTGGCGTTCCGTTTCGTGTCGCGCCCCTTGTGCAAGTTTGTGTGGAAAATTGGAAAACAATTATTTCTTCATTTGTTAAGCGATTATTAACAAGCAGTTTGCGGCTGCCGATTTTTCTGCTTCGCGCGACGTCAATTGCACCGAAAAAGGGCGTTGACATTTTGCATGCAACTCTTTACTTTGACTCCCGTCGACGGCTGAAAGGGTTGAACGAAACGAAAGTTTCGCCAGTCCGAAGTAGGCTGAGTGATCGGTCCACGCGGGGCGACCCGACGAGACCACCAGACCTGAAAAAACCGACGGCTCTGCGAGGGGCAGTTGGGGTTTGGGACCACGAAAGCGGTGATCGCATCAAGGGCTGTGACGGTGCATGTTCCACGCTGATGGGCTCCCTCGCAGGAGCAGGCAGCTAGAGCATAACCAATGTCACAGCCTTTACCTTTTTTCCCCACCTTCTCATTCCGCCCGGTTCGGCCTCCAGAAAGACTTCGTACCAGTTTCCAACCGTCTGGTGCGATTGCTATGGAGCAGTCTGCGAACTGGCGCCCCGGATGATGCTATCAACCTGTTTTTTGTCAAAGGTGAACGGAAACTTCTTTTGCGAGTCTTTCCACTCTTTTTCGGTCATCGAAGAGCGAATTCTTTTCGCCTCCGCGAGCGCGTCTTGATTCCCTCGCCGCGCCGCAATGAAGAACCACACGAATGCCTGCCCGCGATCCAGCTTGGTGCCCTCGCCGTTTTCATACATCCGAGCCAGAGGCAGCATCGACGCCACACTTCCCCCGCGAGCCCCTTGTTCATACCATCCGAAAGCTTCTTTCACGTTCGCGTCCACGCCCCAGCCGTGCTGATAAAGATGGCCGAGACAATAGTAGCCACCTGGAAGTTTCTCTTTCGCTGCGGCCTCGCACCACGGACGCGCCTGTCCATAGTCTCCCGTGTTCAAATACAAAGCGGCGAGGCCAATCGTGCCCTCCGCGCTGCCGCGTTCTGCCGCCTTTCGGTACCACGCGGCAGCTAATTGAAGGTTCTTCGGCAGGTCTTCACCCTTCTCATACATCTGGCCTATGGCGAAACAGGCTCCGTTGAACCCGCTGATGCCATGTTCGCTTTGCGAGCGCTTGGCGGCATCCTGACCACTCGAGTTTCCCGCTTCGCTGGATAGCAAGAACCAGGCATAAGCCAGAATGTCGTTGGTACTGACTCCTTCACCGTTGTAATACGCCGCGCCGAGATTAAACATTGCGTCCGCATTACCTTGACGCGCGGCCTTCCGATACCACCGGACCGCTTCGGTTTTGTCCCTTTCAACGCCCTCCCCAAACCAATAGAGAACGGCCAGACTATTTTGTGCCTTCTCGTTTCCCTGTTCGGCAGCTTTGCGGTACCAGATTGCCGCCTGATCCACACGCAGCGGAACCCCGTTCCCATGCTCGTAGGCCCTACCTAGCGCGTACTGCGCGGCCGCGTCCCCGGAATCGGCTTTTTTCTGAAGGTCGGATATCTCATCCGACGAGAGTTTGGCCACGGCACTTCCGGCAACTGCCTCGGGTGCCGTTTGCTGGGAGCCGGCTGCAAGATCGGTGGGCACAACAAGAAGAACTGAAGTTAGTATCAGGGCCAGCATGACAGTGGAGATTACGCCGATTCCACGACATATTCCAGAACTGGTTTCGAGTTAGGCAGAACTTAATCTGCCTGATGCCAGAGCGAACCGGCGGTCGCCTAGCTCACAACCGTCAGATCGGCACTCGTCCCAACGGAACGATGAACTGAATGCCACTCACCTGCTTGCCTTGCAGTCGCTCATCATTGGTGATGAAGAGATCCACCTGCGCGCTCGCGGCGCAGGCCAACTGAATGGCGTCGGGGGCTTTGCACGACCCCCCGGATCGCAGAGCCGCATAAACCTTGGCCGCTTTCACATCGAACGCAATCATTGTTGCCGTTGTTGTAATTGCGTGCTCATATTTTCTGCAAAGTTCAGGGTCGTTCCGCTCGATGGGCTTCACCAGAATCTCACCCAAAGTAAGTGTCGAAGTCAGCAGTTGATCGCCCCGCTCAAGCATTTTCGAACGAAGCTGCGCGACCGCCTTCGAAAACACGCCATAATTCTCGAACAGATAGATGAACAGGTTGGTGTCCCAAAACACGCGGCTCATCAGCCCTCACTCCCAGCCCTCACGCAGACGGCGTACATAGTCGTCGGCGTGCTCGTCAGCCCAAAGATTTTTTCCCGAACCACGAAGCGCCATCAAGGGGTCGTCTTCGCCCGCTCGTTCCGCGGCTGTCGCGCACCAGCCGTGATACCACGAGAAGAGCTCTTTAAACCAGTTTTCGGGCAGATCTTCTGGCTTAGGTGAAATCTTCCCTCCCTCCCGTTGCGGATGATAAGCGTCACCCTGGCGAAACAGACGACGGCGTCCAGGCGCCGTTTCGAAAAGCATTCTGTATCGCCCCGGTTTGGGAGGACGATTCGCGACGCAATGCTGTACTACGTGCACATAGAACCCAGGCCGCAGCGGCCCCATAGATCTCAGTTCCTTCGCCGACTCTGCGAATTCCACAATCTCTTCGATCAAGAAATCCGCGCGCTCGGGATACCGCTGGTGAAGCATGAGGGTCGCAACCCAAACCTCGTCGGCCACTTTGAGGGATGGCTTGGTAACCGTCTGGCTGGTAATTGCGATCGTCATAACGCACTCCCGTGAGGCTATCTCCTCCAGTGTCTAAAAGTATATTACATCATTACTTGGTATTATGTTATTGTCGAATCATTCCTGTCCCCGTTTTTCATCACAATCCCGTGTGACCGCCATCACAGACATCCCCCGCGGCGCGCGAGACAATCATGGTCTGTGTCCCCGCCTCCCGGGAGGCGCTCCAACCCTGACCCGTTTCAGGCGCTCTTTAAAAACACTAATTGACGCAACAGCGCCACCCACCCGCTCCGAGAAAACTGCGGATTTGCTGGGAAATTGAGCGTCGGGCCGAGCTAAGTCCTTAGTCCTCAAGAGTCTGGAGCTAACCACTTATTGTTCAATACTTTAGCGCAAATTGGGGAGGGGGG
Organism: Acidobacteriaceae bacterium; assembly: GCA_003168235.1. Lineage (GTDB taxonomy): Bacteria > Acidobacteriota > Terriglobia > Terriglobales > Acidobacteriaceae > Acidiflorens. Next base: position 315 of record PMSZ01000337.1, on the reverse strand, counting down.
TGGGGGGTGGGTAAAAAAGCCGCCACATAACTCCTTGAAGAAAAAGCCATCTCGCCTACGCGCCGAACTGAATTCCCCTGCGCTCGCGTCCCAGCGCTACCACGATTGCTGCCAGAGCGAACACAGTGGTCGCCGTCAGCGCCATGGCGTTGGCGTAGCTGATGTGCTCGGCTAGCATCGCTTCCACAGTTGGCACGATGCTCGCGATCAGCACTCCGCACTGGTAGGCGAAACCGGGCAAAAATCCGCGGACCGAGTCGGGCGACAATTCCGAGAGGTGCGCCGGAATGATCCCCCACGCTCCCTGCACCATGA
>PMSZ01000048.1:5079-6275 GCA_003168235.1 Acidobacteriaceae bacterium | reverse complement strand
TGCTGGCGACGTGGATTCCGGCTCAGCGCGCGCTATCCGTCAATCCCCTGGTCCTGCTGCGCGAGGAGTGAGGCAGCTGGGCGCAAATCAGTCACAACATCAAATTCACTTTGAGGTCCCACAGTGAAGAGACGATCCAAGATCCTAATCGGCACGGCAATTGTCTTTGTCGCCTTACTCGTCGCACTGTTCCTCGCAAGAAAACAGTTTGTCGGTGGTCCCGGCAGCCCCACCGTAGAAGGCTCACGTGAGGTAACAGATGGTGGTATAAAAATTCCCGGTTGGAACGGAAGAGTCGACGCTGCTGAAGAGAAGGCGGGCATGACCCTCGATGCGGCTCGGCTTATCGAGGAGGAACAGGCCCTTCACGTCACAACCGGTCCCGCAGTCAGTTACTGGAAGACAGATGCGATGGCGTCAGGGGACTTCACGGTCAAAGCGACATTCACAGAACCTAAATACATGAATCTCAACTCTCACCCCCATCCCTATGGACTGTTTATCGGAGGGAACGACATGGGTACTCCTAGCCAGACCGAACTCTGCTGCGCTGCATCTGGAAACGGAAAGTATATCGTGCGCGGATTTGGACCGGAGCCGTTCAGGATGACCGGACTGCTGGGTGAGAGCAACGCCGCGATTCATAAAGCAGCCGGGCGCGGCCAACCGGTGACTCAGAACATCTCGCTCTCGGTAAGAGGGGATAAGGTGGTGTGCTCCATCAATGGCTCGGATGTTGCAAGCTACGACAAAACTGCTCTCACAGGCTCCGGCAAGCTGAAATCGACAGATGGCTATTATGGCCTCCGCTTCGCGCATAACACAGACGTGTTCGTTAGTGATTTGGGCACGTCAACGAAGTGAACGCCGTAAGGAACCAAGGGAACGCGCGGTGTGACCGCCAGGTCCACAAAATAAGGAGAGCATCTTGGCCGCAAGAATTCTAATGGCTCTTAGTGCGAGCATTGTCCTTACGCTTGGAGTCCTCCACCTTGACTACACGTTCAGGGGCCCAAGCCTCACGCCCCGTGACCCTGCACCGCAATTCAGCATGAGCAAGAGTTCACCTATGGTGACGAACGAGACAACCATGTGGCGGTGTTGGATGGGCTTCAATGCCAGCCACAGTATGGGGCTCATCCTGTTCGGCCTAATCTACGGATACCTCGCATTAGCTCACGGCCAACTCCTCTTTC
>PMSZ01000048.1:0-5048 GCA_003168235.1 Acidobacteriaceae bacterium | reverse complement strand
TTGGCCTGCTATGTGGCCAGCATTGCCCTGTCGCGTGTGTTACTGTCGCTCCGGACAACTTGATGCCGCCGGTGTCGCAAGAAAAAGGATTCATCCAGCATCATTCGCGCACGTGACGCTTGGCGCTCTTTAAAAACTTATAATCGACGAGCGTAAGAGTAGATAAGCTATTGCTGACGAAATCTAGTGTTGGACTGGCGCGGGCGCTGAAGAGAGTGTTTGGAGGCGGTACGCTGCCCATGTCACAAGCGACAGTGGCGGACTCGTTCCCGCGCGCAGCGACATTCCCGCTTTAGTGCGTCGTGGCGCTGGTTGCTTCGGCGCCGAGCCCATCCTCGCGGGCCGGGCATCGACAACGATTTCTGGCGCGGGATCTTCCTGATCGACCTATCGGTCGAGCCGCTGGTTGAACTGGTACTTAAGCTGGTGGAAGGCCTTCCTTCTCTGCGGCGGCTCAAGTCAGGCGAAATGCGCCTCGATACAGTTGGGCTCCCGCTACCGGTGCGGGGACTTTGTGCGCAGCTATTTTCCTGAGCCGAGAATCGCTCTTTACGCAGCAGGCCCTCACCTACTACATGTTCGACCTCAGCTTTTGATACGAGCTAAATGGAGCCCGTCCGACCGCCTCAGTCATGTGAACCATGCTGAGCTGTTCCTCCGATGGACGACCGGCGATCGGCATAGTGGGACACCACGAGGACACCCTCGTAAAGGAAGACGGGTGTGGGGGTCCCAGCGTCTCGAAGGCCGCGTGGACATCGGTTCCTTGCTCCAAAGGTAAGCCACAATCGGGCAAATTTTGAAGAGTTCTTAGGTGGCACTTCCGCAACTGAAGCCTCGGCAAATGGAAACTCCTGCATCACGCAGGCTATTCGCGGAGGGCATCTTTACATGAGAGCTTCCCTCGATGCAGGCGCGGATGATTTCCTTCCCAAGACGACCAAGAACCTATTCGCGCTCATCGCAGAAGTGACTCGTGGCGAGCGGACACTCAAATTCATCTGACCGAACCACTCCGCTGTTTGAATCCAGGTGGCAGAATCATGGAGGAATGTTCTAATCAGATGGAGTTCCACCGCTTCTGCCGCGGTGGCGGTCAAACCTTGAGAATTCCGACACCATCCCGGAGTTCTTGATTTGATTTTGTCGGAGTTCATTGTCGAACGACCCTCATGAATTTGCAGTTGCCTATGCTTTGGACCGGTTGCAATCAGCCGCTTAGAGGGGCCAGCAACCGAATGCCTCTGGCTCTGTTTGAAAATGCCGGTGTTTTCCGCTCCCAATCCTTGCGGGGCCTTTCCTGAGGCTGTTACGAAGCTCTTTGTACCGTGATGAACAGGTAGGGACTTACTTTTCTGATGAAGAAGAGACTACATTGTTGATAAGGACTGGTATCGCGCTTCATTAACGTTTTGTGGCGCGGCGGTTCACCAAATGCGACAACAAGGATAGAGAGGAACTTGGGTGATCTTCATACTATTAGACTCGGCACATCTCCACCAAGCCCCCACTAATGCTTGTGGGATTCGCCAGCGGAGTCACCCTGCGACGGCTTTTCCGCAGCTACGACCAGCAATGATTCCGGCCCAATCCCGCTCCCCGTCAGATATGGCACCATTGTGGGCGATACCGAATCATATCCCACGTCGTTTGCAGTCTTATTGGGCGCATAGAACATTAAGTGCGGGGCCACGAATCCGCTTTTCCCGGATACGTTATTGTAGACAAAGTTTTCGTTCGACATCATGTAAAGGAAACCCGGCCCGGGCGCTTTGAAGCGGCCCTCCTCAAATCCCTTGGCGATGTCATCCTTGATCTCTGCCTCTGACTTGCCTTCTGCCCGTAGTTCTTCCCTGCGCAGGTAAGCAACCATGATACTTCCGCTGCCCTCTGCGTCGAAGCACGCGGGCGCCGACGAAGTTTGCGTTGTCCCTTTGAATGACCGCTCAATCAAACAGCTAAAGCCGTTCGTGCCTTCGCGAGCTTTCTCGTAACCTTTGAGCCCCAAAACATAAACTGTGGCCTTACTCGATACCTCGGTTGGGGCCGCGCTCAAGGCCAGTCCGATTTGCCGCTCGCGGGGCGTGGAAGCGGTTACTAAGTGGACTTCCCTCGTGGGTTCTTGAGGCTTGTCTTGAGCTGCCGCACTGTTGGAGAGGACGGCAATTGACAGGAGGCCTGCAAAAGTCGTTTTCTTCCATCCCAAAACCTTCATGTTCATTTCCTTTCATTGGCAAGAAGCCAGAATCTTGTGCGTAGTTGGTCTTCGGTTCATGCGCGCGCGTCAATTACGGACCCAAAATCAGTTGGTAGTTTGCTGCTGAGTCTTTTCCGCTCCTTCCTGCGTCTCGTGAGTTAGAGCGCATTTCCAGGTCCCGTCTTTCCAAAGCCAGACGTCCGTTTCGCGCTCCATCACGTCGAAGAGCTTGCCAACAAACGTGCCTGCGGTGTGGACTTTCACCGTCACCAGGGCGACATTTCCGTAGAGGCGCACTCTGGGTTCCGAAAACTCATATGCTGTGCGCGTCAAGTAGCCCTGCTTTACTCCATCGGGAAAGATCGACTTCCCTTCACCCAGGCCACCCCTCGCGGAGATTACCGCCCAGTCATCTGTTAGGCATCGTGCAATGCCTTCCGCATCGTTTTCTCGCATCGCTGTTATGTATTCTTCTTCCGCCGCCAACACACTTTCCGCGGTCGGTCCGGCCGCTGGCTTTGCGTTCCCAGAAGTTTGAGCTCTCGCAATGGGTGCGATGAGCGAACCCAGGATGGTCAATATGAGAATGCCATTCAAAATGCGCATGCCCTTTCGTTTCGTCGGTTCCTGAATCTCAGTTTGAGTCACCAAACTGCCTGACCGGGCACCGGCAAGAATCGCCTTCGTCCATCTCGCAAGCTTCATGTGGATCCCTTCCTCGTGGTAAAGTGGCTTACTCTGTTTGCGAAACCTCAATGTCCCAAGGTTTATCGGATCAAAGCTACCGGCTTCAATTCACAGCAGCTAACTTTTGCATCCACAGTGAATCGCCCTTCAGGAGATACGCCGGAGACATGCGGAGACCCGAATCTCCCGAAAAATCAGCGGACCGATTGGCTGCTGCAGCGTCGATAGCAAAGGTGACCCAAAAAAATGCTAGACTTTCCCAAGATCGCGAAAGCCACAGTGAATAACGGGAATCATGCGATACGCTTTGGGGCGTTTGAGGTCGATCTTCCCTCCGGGGAGGTGCGCAAGTCCGGAAGCCGCATCAAAATCCAGGACCAACCCTTTAAGGTGCTGCAGATTCTCCTGGAGCGCCCGGGAGAACTGGTCACTCGCGAGGAGTTGCAGTCCCGCATTTGGCCGGATGCCAGTTTTGGGGACTTCGACCACGCAGTAAATATTGCGGTTGGCAAGCTCCGCGCTGCTCTGGGTGATTCAGCCGAGAATCCTTCGTTCGTTGAGACTGTGCCACGCCGTGGTTACCGCTTTGTGGCCATGCTGGACAAAGATCCGGTGGATACGCATCAGAGCCGACCAGGGATCAATGGCGATGGGTCCAGCAGAGTGGCGTCGGAATTCAACCGGACGCGCCTGACACTTCTGGCGGTAGTGGTGTCTGGATTCCTTCTTGGCTTGGGCGTCTTCCTTGGTTATCGAACAGCGAAGTGGCAGCCGCCGGACTTTCAGCGGCTGACCTTTAGCCGCGGTACAGTGTATTCAGCCAGGTTTGCGCCTGACGGTCACAGCGTGATCTATGCCGCCTCNNGTTTCCTCTTCAGGCGAAATGGCGGTGCTGCAGTCGGTTAATTATCATTCCCTGTTCGCAGTTCGGGGAACTCTCGGCCAAGTCCCACTCACGGGTGGATCTCCTCGTCAGCTCGCTGAAAGTATCGACTGGGCAGATTGGTCTAGTGATGGGGCGACGTTAGCGGCCGTCCGCAATGTAAGCGGCAAACAGCGTCTTGAATTTCCACTTGGCCATGTTCTATATGAAACTGCCGGCTGGATCAGCCATCCACGGATTTCACCAAAAGGGAATCAAATCGCGTTCCTCGACCATCCGCTCTATCCTGACGATAAGGGCGCTGTCTCGATTGTCGATCTAGAGGGACACAAGAGGGTTGTTTCTGCAACCTGGGCAAGCGTTGAAGGATTGGCATGGTCGGCCGATGGAGCCGAGATCTGGTTCTCGGCTGCCGAAACCGGAAGCGAACGTCAGATTTACGCTGAGGATCTATCGGGTCAACAACGTCTGATCTTCCGCGCACCCGGAGGAGTCACACTGCAGGACATCGCCTCCGACGGCAGGATTCTTGTAACCCGTGATGAACAACGCAAAGGAATGATGGCTCTGGCGCCGGGAGCAGCCACGGAAAGTGACCTCTCGTGGCGGGAATGGTCTGTCCCCACTGATATCTCCGGGGACGGCAACACCATACTTTTCGACGAGGAGGGGGTTGAGTCTGGACCAACCTATACCGTCGCGATGCGAGACATGCGAGGATCGCCTCCGATTCCAATTGGCCAGGGGATGGCAGGCAATTTATCTCCCGATGGGAAATGGGCGACCACTATTATTTCCAATGCCCGGCTTCTGCTGCTACCCACTGGGGCCGGCACGGCAACGCAAATGTCACCGGCAGACATTCAGCAGTATTGGCATGGAGCCTACTGGATGCCCGATGGTAAGGAAGTCGTTTTCTCCGCGAACCGAGCTGGGCATGGGGTTCAGTGTTTCGTTCAGGATGTGGATGGCGGCAAACCGCGTCCTGTGACTCCTGAGGGAGTTACGTTTTGCGAGATTTCTCCGGACGGCAAACTGATCGCGGGGAACGGTCCTGGTGGTGGCGGAGGCTCGTTGTATCCCATGGATGGTGGTCAGCCACGCCCGATACCCGGCTTGGCAGCGGGCGAACGTTTTGTATGGACCTCAGATCCGCGATTTTTGTACGTGTACCAGTGGAAACAATCATCGGTAAAGGTTTATCGCTTGAACATTCTGACCGGACAGAGACAGTTGTTCACCCAAATAACTCCCCCGGACGTCGCGGGTCTTCATGACATC
>PMSZ01000305.1 GCA_003168235.1 Acidobacteriaceae bacterium | reverse complement strand
GGCAACGCGACCGCCAGATACAGCACGATCCCCGGGACCCACAATGTCCCCCAAATGCCGCCCCAGTCGCGCTTTATCGCGAGGAACAGAACGATAATGACCGCCGCCAGCGCCGGAGCAACCGGCCCCTTGGCCAGAGTCCCCAGCGCCACAAAAACATAAAACGCGGCAAGATAGATGCGCCGTTCGCTCTCGTACCACGCATACCACGCGAGGAGCGCGATCGAAAAGCAAGCCGCCAGCGGCATGTCCGTCGCCGCAGCATGGGCAAACCCGATCACGCCCACGCAACTCGCAGTAATCAACGCGCCATCCAGTTCACTTCCCGGACGAAAGCGCCGCAGAAAAAAATAAATCGCCGCCACCAGCAGAGCCGCGTCCAACGCCGCCGGCAGCCGCGCCGCCTTGTCGGTCATTCCCGCCACCCGAAACGCCACCATCGCCTGCCAGTAATACAGCACCGGCTTTTCCAGCCACGGCTTCCCCATCAGTGTCGGAGTCACCCAATCCGAGCGCTCCAGCATTTCGCGCGACACCTGCGCATAGCGAGGCTCGTCCGCCCCCACCAGCCCAAAACTGCCCAGCCCATAAAAGAATAGGAACCCGCACAATGCCGCCAGCAGCAACACGTCAGTGCGAGTTCGCAGATTCGTTCCCTGATTCATTTGTGGTGAGCGAGTGGCCGGTGNNCCGGTTCCGCTCGCAGCCGCTCGATAATCCGCGACACCGCAACACTTAGCGGACCATCCACCGAGCATCCGCTGGCGCATTTGTGTCCGCCGCCGCCGAACTGCTCCGCGATCCCGCAGACGTTCACTTCTCCTTTGCTGCGCAGGCTGACGCGAAAGCGCCCACTCGGCATCTCACGAAAAAAAATCGCCACCTGCGCGTCCGCCATCGAGAGCGCATAGTTCACCAGCCCCTCGCAATCCTCTTCGCGCGCGCCAAAGTGCTGCATCTGCTCCTGCGTTACCCAGATCCACGCCAGCGGCCCTTCGCGATTCAGGTTCGAGAGCGCCGCACCCAGCAGCCTCATCTTGGCCGTCGAATGTCCAAAGTAAATATGTCGCGCGCACTGCGCCGGGTCCGCTCCCGCCAGCACCAGCTCTCGCGCCACCGTAAACGTGTTCTCGTTTGTCCCTTCGAACATGAACGATCCCGTGTCTGTCATCAGCCCCGGGTAAAGACACGTTGCAATGTCGCGGTCCACCGGAACACACGCCAGCCGCGCCAGCCGGTACACCAGCTCGGCCGTGGCCATCACCGTCGAATCGATCCAGTTGATGTGGGCGAAATTGCGCCCGCTCGCGTGATGGTCAATATTAATGAGGAAGCATCTTTCCAGCCCCGCCAGCTGCGCCCGCGCGATGCTGTCGCATTCCAGCATGATCACCGCATCGCCAGAATTGCCGCCCGAATTTACATTTGGATTTACATCCAGGAAAAAATTTCCCGGCACCGCATCCACCCGAATCACGCGCTCCGCGAACGGAAGGTTCTGGTAGATGCGCGGTACGCCGTCATGCATTACAACTTCCGCTTCTTTCCCCATCATGCGGAGGATCTGGCCACAAGCCAGCGCAGACCCGATGCCGTCTCCATCGGGCCGGGCATGAGAAGTCACCACAAACCGGTGACGCGCCCGAATTTCCTTTAGCACCCGGTCTAACATCGTCTTCCCTGGTGTCGACTTACGATGATGCCGTCTTATAACGGCGTCGTCTTACAAGATGTCGCCTTACAACTTTCAGACCCCGCTAATCGTAGCTCGAAGCTCGCGGCTCAAATCTCGCAGCGCCCTTCAAGCACCGCCCGCGCCACTCTTCCGCCGCCGCTTCTTCTCCCGTCCCAACAACTCCTCCACACGGCTTTCCAACTGATCCGAACGATCAATCTGAAAATAAAGTTCCGGAGGTTTCCTCAACTGCAGCCGTTCTGCCAGTTCGTGCCGGACATAATTCCGCGCCGCCGCCAGTCCTTCCAGCGTGCGCTCCGCCTCCGTCTCATCCCCGGCCACGTGCACCATCACCCGCGCCGACCGCGCGTCGGCCGCCATCACCACCGAACTCACGCTCGCCAATCCAATGCGAGGATCGCCCAGCTCGCCTTCAAGAATCGTTTCAATCTCCTCGCGGATGGCCTCGCTCAGCCGCCCACGATGATATTTCTGCCCACGATGTTCCACGGCACACCTTGACGACTGAAGATGACGAAACCTTGATTGGTAAAACCGATTAGGATATCAGAAATAATTGGAGGTCGAGGGTTCTACCGATGCGAGCCTGAAGCGAGGCCGCAAGCTTTGAGTAATTGGATGCTCGTAGCTCATAGCTCGTACTCGTAGCTCAATGCTGTTTTCACAAAAACTCAACAAACGAATCCGTCACTTCCGCGCCCGCATTGTTGGCAATGCGCATCGCCGCGCGCTCTACGTTCTTCATCAGCCCGTCCAGATAATCGCGCGAGTGCGATACGCTGACCACCCCAATCGTCGCCTGGTTCCACAATGAGCTCGGCTCAAGTTCGGCCACGGCAACATTGAACGACGACCGCAACCGGTCTTTCAGACTGCGCGTCACCTGCCGCTTGTCCTTGAGCGACTGCGCCATTTCAATGCGGAGCTCGAGCGTAAGAAAAGCAATCATTCTGAACTTACGAACTTGGCCTGCGAAGACTCAACCCCCTCCATTCTGGCCGAGAGCCCTCCCCTCGGCAAGCCGCGCCATCAGAAACAAGCTTCGGCGACGTGAAGCAAATGCCGCACCCCGCGCCCATAACCCCCTGTCGTATCATAATGATCCAGACCTTCGGCGATCTCGACCTTCGCACCCCGCCACCCCCACCCACAATCTTTTTCGAGGACATTCCCCACCTCCTTGTGCTACACTGTTCTTGCTA
>PMSZ01000451.1 GCA_003168235.1 Acidobacteriaceae bacterium | reverse complement strand
ATCGCCGCAGGCGCCTTCACCGAACTTGTCATCGACTCCATTTTCGGCGCGGAGCTTACGCTGTCGGATGGAATTAAAGTCGACTCGCATCTCGCCAGCTTTGATCCCTCGGCTCGATTAGAGGGGCTGCGATACCAGGGCAGTTTGTACACAATCACGAAAGATGGAGCTCACCGGCAGAAAGCTGTGTGAACTAAGAACGCCCCGCTCACACGCGCACGATTTCGATGCCGAGCTTCTGAAACGGAGCGATCATCTCGTCGGTTGCTGCCGTGTCCGTCACCAGGACATTCAACTCATCCGCTTTGCAGATTCGCCAATTTGCCACAACACCTAATTTGCCGCTGTCCACCACTGCGACGCGACGCCGCGCCAGCTTCATCATCGTCGAATTGAGTTCTGCCTCATCCGCGTTGAAACAACTCGCTCCCCACCCTGCGTCCATCCCATCCGCACCAATGAACATCGTGTTAATGAGCATGTTATCGAGTGACCGCAACGCTGCCGAACCCACCAGCGAGAACCACTCGCCGTGAAGATGTCCACCGGTAACGAAAACATACACATCCTTACGCTTCGAAAGCTCCATCGCCACGTTGACCGTATTAGTCACCACCGTGATGTTGTAGTTGATGGGCAATCTCCGGATCACTTCTGTCGTCGTCGTGCCCGGCGTCAGAGCGATGGTCTCTCCGGCAGTGATCAGCGCGGCGGCGGCACGTCCGATTCGGCGTTTTTCATCGGCCGCACGTTCTACCTGCGCCTGGAAAGATCGGTCGCGACGGAAGGGCTCGTAAAAGAGCGGCTCGATCGACACCGCTCCGCCATGCGTACGCTGTAACAATCCCTTCTGCTCCAGAGCATCGAGGTCCCGCCGTATCGTCACCACCGAAACGTCCAGTTGCTCCCGAAGCGCGTCCACGGAGACGCGTCCCGTTTGCTGAAGGCTGGTCAGAATCGCGGTAAACCGAATCTGCTGCTTATCCTGAGTTGCGCTTCCTCCGGATTCTGTTTGGCCGTTCGGGCCCGACTGCGATCGCCGTTGCCGCCTCATCATTATGTCGTTCCCCTGCATGATGTCGTTCCCCGCGTTCCTTTCCGTCCGAAAAAGAAACTATTGATGCAGCCACCACTTGCGATTTCGACCGAAACGAAAGCGTTAGCCACAGCATGGTACTCCGAATCCCCGGAATTACAAGAAGATCGTATCCCCGACCGCTATCCCTTCTTAAAGGGCGAAGACATTTGCATTTTGCCGTTTTCGATCAAATAACCTATCTTTATTGCCCAAATAAAAATAGTAAAATGTCTGATTCACGATTCACAGATTCAACGTCGGCTGCGATGCAACTTCAAGGCTCAGAATGAGCCCATAACCCGCACCCGCAGTTTCGCGAGGGGAACTCATGCCTTTCGACCGCCGCCAATTCGTGACTGCCCTGGTTGTTTCTGGCGCTGCCGCCGCCACGCCGACAGGCATCAAGGCCGATCCCTCCGCCTCGCGGCCCCAAGCTTCGTCCCAAGCTTCACTCCCGAATCCACAAAACGCGACCGTCGATTTCCGCTACGCCCCGCACCACCAGCAGTCAACCATCTGTTTTCCCGACGATCCCAGGAAAACCATCGTGGGCCAAGCCGGCGACCTGCGATACGGATTCGGCAAGTCACTCTCCGCCGGCATGGAAAACTTCAGCACCGTCATCGAATTCTCTCTCGCCGGTTTTCAGGACGACAAGGTCCTCCGTCAATGGATCGAATCTCCCAGCATTCCCATCGTCCACACGCTGATCGACAGACCGGCGGCGACTCTGGAACTAACCGCCTTCGCGACCCATCACGTTGGCGAAGGCCGCGTCGATAACGTACTCCTCTCGATCCGATCGAAAACGGGCAGCGTCGCTCTGGTCCCGAAGCTCCACATCCGCACTTGTGAAAAGCTTGAATTGGAGAGCTACACCACCCCCACGGCTACCGTCAGCGTGTCCGGAAATAAGTCGCCCCTGCTCGTCGCCACCCAGCTTGTCTCCACGCAGCTCAATAGCAATCTCGGCACCTGCATGTTGTGGGAAGAAGAAGGATTCACTCTTTATCTCGCGCATGCCGAAGCAACCGAAGACGCGGAGGCCCGTTATTTCGTGCGCCTTCCGCAGGAGAACCAATCAGCCGCAACCCTGCGTGAACATCTGCCGGATGCCGAAATGCTTCTTGCCGAGGCTCGCGACTTCTGGAGCAAATGGAAGCCTTTCGGGACCACAGAATGGAGCTATCCCGGCCGCCACGGAGAGTTTCTCACCGCTTGCGCGCGCAATATTCAGCAAGCGCGCGAAGTCAAGAATGGTCAACTCGTCTTTCAGGTCGGCCCGACTATTTATCGCGGTCTGTGGATCGTCGATGGCAACTTTCTTCTGGAAGCCGCACGTTATCTCGGCTACGACCAGGCGGCCGACGAAGGTTTGCGTTCCGAATGGTCCAAGCAGGTCGACAGCGGGCAAATCATCGCCGGAAGCGGTGGTGAGCACTGGAAAGATACGGCCATTGCCATGTTCACTCTGGTGCGCCAATGCGAACTTAAACAGGATTGGACGTTTTTCCGCGATCTCGAGCCGAACCTCGTGCGCGCTCTGGATTTCCTAATCAACCTGCGCGACCAGGCTATGAAGTCGCAGAGCACGAATGGACATTACGGACTGCTAGCCCCCGGTTTTGCCGATGGCGGCATCGGCGGCGTCCACTCCGAGTTCACGAATACGGTCTGGACCCTCGCTGCACTCCGCGCTGTCGCGGATGCGGCGGCTCAGCTGAAAATGTCATCGCTCGCCAAGGCCGGCAAATTCTCCCGCGAGCTCTACGCCGCATTTCAACAAATGGCGACGAAGGAGATGGTCTGGCATCCCGCTGGATTCGAATATTTGCCCATGCTCGCGCACGACGACCCTTCCGTGAGCGACCCCGATCCCTGGAGCCGCCCTCGCCCGCAGACCGCGCAATGGGCTCTTTCCCATGCTATCTATCCCGGCGAGGTGTTCGACAAGAATGATCCTATCGTTCGAGGACACATCGCCCTTTTGCAATGGTGCACGCAGGAGGATGTCCCGGCTGAAACCGGTTGGCTCTGGCACGACAGTTTATGGACCTACAATGCTTCCTTTGCCGCGCATGTCTACTTGTGGGCTGGGCTCCGCGATTGGGCGCACCGCACTTTCACCGGCTTCCTCAACCATGCATCGCCTCTGTATTGCTGGCGCGAAGAGCAGCCGCTGCAGCACGCTCTGGTTGGGCAGGACTGGGGAGACATGCCGCATAACTGGGCGAGCGCCGAATGTGTCCGCTACCTGCGCCACATGCTCGCGTTGGAAGATGGCAAGTCGCTTCGACTGCTCAACGGCGTCACCACGGCAGAATTGACGCCAGCCGTTCCCTACATCCTTCGGAACTCTCCGACACGTTTCGGAAGGATCGATCTGGAATTCGAACCGGCGGGGGCCCGAGGCTGGCGGTTGCGGTTTGATCGTAGCGAAGGGCCTTCCCCATCCTCTGTTTCATTGCCAGCAGTCGTCGGCCAGTTGCGGGTACAAGAGGTGATTGGTGCCGGGTCAAAAGTCACCGGCGAGATCGTCGAAGTCGATCCCGTCGCCAGGAAATGGGAAACGCTTCTCAGGTAGATCTTTCTTCCGGATGCTCTGGCTTCGCGTGAGATCGGAAATTGTGAAGAAGAGAGATTTGTACTCAACGCCGACTACGCTTCTAGCGCGAAAAGACGACTCCGTGCGGCTGCCCGGTGCCCGTCCACCCATGGGGCCACTTTCGATTGGCGAAGTCAAAGCCCGGTTTGCCATTCGCGTCATGAAACGCGTTGTCCATGGTGATAGCGCCGGTGGATTGGTCCAGTTTCACCAGATACAAGCGTGCCTGATCGCCAGTCACGACCAAGCGTCCGGTCTTGGCGTCCCATCCCGTCCAATGAGAGAAGTAACCATCGTTGAGCTTCAGCCGGGAAACTTCGACGGGCTGGTTTCCGTTTGAAATGTCCAGCACAATCAAGCCGTGCATAACGGGCGCGCTCTGAATCAGATAGTGCCCGACGATCGTCGGCACGCCGCAGAATGAACCGGGAAACGTGTAAACGAGCTTTGATCTTGGCTGGTCCTGGTCCAAATCAGTGATGCGCTCAATGCCGCAGCCCAGGGTTTGAACGTAAACCGCCCCGTCAGGCCCAACCCGCGCCTCTTCGGGACTGATGTGGCCATAGAGATTCTTGTCCACATCGAGATAGGCCGTCTTTAGCATCTTCAGGGTCGAGAGCTGCCAGACCTGATAGGTCACGCCGCTAAAAGCATTCACCTCGTCCATCGAGGAGTTGGTAGAGACGACCCTGTCCAGTTCCGGAAGCACGGCCAGGCTGTATGGTGTCAACAGTGCGCCGGTGAAAGCCGGGTCATCCGAACTCGCGGAGCGGACGACTCTGCCCTGATCATCGATCTCGACCAAGCCGCCGCTGCCACCCATCTGCCCATCGCTCTCGCCATGGTGAACATGTTGGAAAGTCGCAAGCACGTGCCCATTGGGAAGCCGCAAGTAAGAGTGCGGATGCATATAGCCCGCCATGTCGGTAAACGAAGTCACGGTCTTCGGATGCAACGGGTCGCGTAGATCGAAGATAAACGTTCGGCCAGCAGCGTGATCGTTGGCAAACAGCATCCCGCTGGCGGGCATGACATATTCCGTGTGATGAACACGCATCGACTGTTGGTCGGTTGCCAGGGTCGTCATCAGTTGCCCGTATGATTTCGAAGCCGGGTCTGCATCGATCACCGCCAGAAAGTCGTTGCCCTGGTGTGCGGCATCTCCGGTCCAGGCAAACAGGTAGTGACCGGTGACATTGGTCTTTAATTCTTGCGACTGCGGTGCTTGCGACTGCAGTTCTTGCGATTGCAGCCTGGAATGAATGATGCAGGACATCAAGGCAAGTGTTATCAGAAGACGGCGCATGAAAAACCCCGATTTGAATGAAATCCGAAACAACCAAGGTTATCAGATATGCCCTGCCTGATAGCCCTTAACGAAACATCTCCGCGAAGACGGGGACAATCGTCGCCCGTCCTCGAATGACGCGCAATCGGCAAAAAATGTCCAGGGACACAAAGAGCGCAACTCAATGGACTAAGGTTTCGCGCGCGGTACAAATGCAGTACAAAAGTTTTGGATTTTACGTAAGCGTTTGGAAACGCAGGGGCAAGAATGGCTCCTCAGGTAGGACTCGAATCTGCCTGAAAGCGTCAAACAAAGTACTTAACCGAGCCCGGCTTCGCCTTGGAGCGGAATAGTTGAATCTGGTGAGTGATGGAAATGCCCGAACTGGCGCGCCACGCTCCCTGCGCTCCGACCTCGAACTGCCGCCGCTCTGCCTTTTCTTCGAGGCCAGGTCGCCCGCGTTAACTCCAGCGTCTGCTTCCTGCCTCGTGGGAATGAAATAAAACACCGGCTTGCCATCGACGATCGGCTGAGCGTGCGGTCCAAGCAGTTGGACATTTTCTTTTCTTGTCTTGATTCCGACAGTAAGTTTTGACGCCAATCGGCTGCCGCTGCGCGTGAACGAGACGATTTGGCCGAGGATTTTATTGAACCCGCCCGTTGTTTGCAGGTACATCCCAGGCTCGGAAGGAATGCTTCCATTTGCGGCGTCGGTGATAGGGGGCTGGGACGCTTGCGCGAAGGACGCCACGGCCTAGAAAGGGGGAGGCCGAACAATAACGAGAAACTAACGGCGATTAACAAGCGCTTCATTTTGGAAACCCGCCACTTTCTAGCCGAATATCTACCGGTCAACTTGTCGCGAAAGCGCAACTTGCGGCCTCACAACACACCGAGCTCTGGTAAAGACGAGAGCGCAGCCGTAACCGTTGATCCTATGGATTCACTTCGAACACAACGCCGCGTCCCCAAAGCTTGCCTTCGGGGGGCAAGGTTTGGAGCAGGGGGTTGTGGAGCAGGTGGTTGTATTGACCGCAATTTTCTTAGGGGTTAAGATTCGGGCCTGATGGCGCTAGAGACTCCAATTGTCGGGCAAGTTCTGGGCCATTACCGCGTACTGGAGCAAATCGGAGCCGGAGGAATGGGGCTGGTGTTCCGGGCGTCCGACGAGCAACTCGAACGGGACGTAGCCATCAAGGTGCTTCCGTCGGGCATGCTGGCTGACGATGCAGCACGAAAGCGCTTCCGCCGAGAGGCGCTGACGCTCGCCAAGTTGAATCATCCCAATATTGGAACGGTTTACGAATTCGGTAGCCAGGAGGGGTTGGACTTTCTGGTCATGGAATATGTCGGCGGCATTCCCGTCGATGCCCGGCTAGGATCTGGCCCCCTATCGCAAAAGGAGGTCCTGCGTCTGGGATTTCAACTAGCCGACGGTCTGTCGAGTGCGCATGATCATGGGGTCATACACCGCGATCTGAAGCCGGCGAACCTGCGTTGGACCCAAGATAGTCGACTCAAGATTCTTGATTTCGGCCTGGC
>PMSZ01000249.1 GCA_003168235.1 Acidobacteriaceae bacterium | reverse complement strand
TCATCCTGCTCGATTCCATCACCCGTCTCGCTCGCGCCTATAACACCATCGTCCCGCCTTCCGGCAAAGTGCTCTCCGGCGGTGTCGATTCGAACGCGTTGCAGCGCCCGAAGCGCTTCTTCGGATCCGCCCGCAATATCGAAGAAGGCGGCTCTTTGACGATTATTGCCACTGCCCTGATCGACACCGGCTCCCGCATGGACGACGTGATCTTCGAAGAATTCAAAGGCACCGGCAATTCGGAAATCATCCTCGACCGCAAGCTGGTCGATAAGCGCACCTTCCCGGCGATTGACATTCAGCGCTCCGGCACGCGTAAAGAAGAGTTGCTGATTCCAAAAGAAGATTTGCAGCGCATCTGGGTCCTGCGCAAAGTCCTGAACCCGCTGTCGCCAGTCGAAGCCATGGAACTCCTCATCGAGCGCCTAGCCAAAGCCGCGTCGAACAGCGAATTCCTGGCCAAGATGAGCCAGCTATAAGGTCACGGCGCCGAGTCCTTCGCGTCGTCACGGCACGCCGCCGGGGCTGGCCCGCACTTTCATTCATCTCAACTCCCGAGGGTGCCCCGCTCTTGTCGCGCTTTCCGCGACAGGGCGGGGAGCTTGACTTCCTACCCAACTCGACCCCGTAGACGACTCACCCACGGCGCGCCGCTGCCATTGCTGCGGTCCGGGTTTGCCGATTGGGCCTTTTCCGCGTGCGGGTGACAGAGTTCATCATGGCGTGCCGCAACAGAATGTTGACTCTCGTCTGATACCCGCGTCCGTAACTCTTCAGCCAGCCCACGATGTCCGTGTCCAGCCTCATCGTGACGGGCTTTTTCGCGGGACGGTAAAACTTTCCAATTTCCGCGCCGCTCCAGTCCAACACTTCCGGCATCTCCGACAGATTAATGTCGGCGTCCTTTTTCGCCGCGATGTCGGCGATTTGGCGTTTCCGGTTTTTTATAGGCTTCTTCATAGCTCTTTCTCTCTTTGCTGGTTGCGGCACGGGCCGAAATCAACCGAATGACTTCTTCACCCTCATCGGCAAACCATGTGTGGACGACGAGAAGGACCGCCCCAGGGCCAATCTCGCCTAGAGTGATATAGCGATCTTCTTCGTCATGAGCAAGTCCCGAATGGTAACCGCGTACGGGTCGTCGAACACCAGTTCAGCCGTCTGAAAATCGACATCATGCTTGGCGAAATTTTGCTTGTTCTTTCGCTCGTCGCACTCGAAACGCATGATTGCCAGCCACTGTTTTTAAGATAATGATATGTACATATAAATGTCAATACATTTGACCGTTCGCAGGCGCGTTCAATTCCTGGAGCCCCTGCCGCGGGGTGTGCCGCATCTCGCGCCTTTCATCACACTCAGCCGTGACCGCCATCACAGACTCCGAACCCCGATAAATGCGAGAATATTCGCGGCTTTAGTAAAGTTCAGAACTGTGCCCGTTTCCAGAAACGGCCAGCGAATCCTCCTGGACACATTCTCCGGCTCTTTGAAATCGTGATTTGAAAATGTTGAGCTAACTCCTTACTCCTTAACAGCTTACATTAAGTCCTTATTCTTCAATATTTTAGCGCGAATTGGGAAGGGGGGTGGGGGTGCAAAGCGATTTGTCGTGGGTCTCTCTCAGCCCATGCAGTCAGTCCATCCAAATCGACTCTCTACCGCCGCGGACGAATCCGTGATTTAATCACAACTCGTATTCTTCGCAAGTTCGCATCTTCACAAGTTTGTATCTTCTGTATCTAAGGAGGCGGAATGCAGCTGCGCCTGGAAAGCCGCCCGGTCGGCGACGTTGTGATCATGCAGTGTCACGGACGCATCGTGGCCGGAAATGAAGTTTATACTTTGCACGCGCAAGTCGGTGACTGCCTCGCCAAGTACGGCGATGTCGTGCTGCAACTCGATCAGGTCGAGTTCGTCGACAGCAGCGGACTCGGCGCCTTGGTCCGCCTGATGCAATCGGCCCGAGCCAAAGGTGGAGACCTGAAACTCAGCGGCGTTCCTCCCAAGATTCTGAAGACCTTGGCGATGACCAATCTCCTCCCGCAATTTGAAACCTACGAGTCGGTCGAGGAAGCCATCACCGCCGCCTATCTCGGCTCGCGCTACTCCCGCTGCAAAACCACCGGAGACGCGCGCCCTCGCATGTTGTGCATTTGTGAATCGACCGACGTCGGCACGTTTCTGCGCGAACTGCTCTGCAGCGCCGGATACAACGCCATGACCACTGCCAGCGTCGACGACGCCCGCATCCTGCTCAAGGCAACGAAGGCCAAGCTGGTCGTCGTTTCCGCGCGCATGCAATCCGCCCACGGCAAACCAACCCGCAAGGCGCTGGAAGAAATCGATCCGACGGTAGCTTTCCTGGTTTTGGACGAGAACTTCGCCAGCCAGGATCCCGGCGAAGCCGCCGAGAAATTGCTGAGCCAGGTGGGCAGCCATTTGGCCGCTCCCGATCCGAATTAATCTCGCGAATTGATTTGCGAATTAATTGAACGACGCGAAACAGCAAAACGCCATCCAGATTGTGTTGGATGGCGTTTTTATCTTTTCAAGATCGGACCTTACTCCGAGCTGATTCGCA
>PMSZ01000497.1 GCA_003168235.1 Acidobacteriaceae bacterium | reverse complement strand
TTTGGGGAAATAGGTTGACATCGGAAATCTCCCAAGAAATTAAAGAACGCAATAATGAAGATCGCTGAGTGCCCTGATTAATTATCTATCCACGCAGAACGCGCGCTAGGTGTTCCCGGCGGGCAGCCGCAGGACTTCCACTTCACTACCAAAGACATTCAGGATAGCCGACCGCCTTCTCATT
This sequence comes from Acidobacteriaceae bacterium, assembly GCA_003168235.1. Taxonomy (GTDB): domain Bacteria; phylum Acidobacteriota; class Terriglobia; order Terriglobales; family Acidobacteriaceae; genus Acidiflorens. Next base: position 10,466 of record PMSZ01000497.1, on the reverse strand, counting down.
GTCAACGACTTACACACGACGGCCTGGTCTCCCGCGGCCGATACCAGCGAGAATCCACCCGCGCCTTTGCGCCTGTCATGTAGAGCTAAGCGGAGAACCTATGCATTTCCCCCGTCTAACCCGCGATACCGGAAGCACTCGACAACGTGGTCGTTTACCATCCCCGTAGCCTGCATAAAGGCATAGCAGATGGTCGACCCGACGAAGTTGAAGCCGCGCTTTTTCAAGTCCTTACCGAGGGCGTCCGATTCCGCTGTTCGTGCCGGGATCTTTCCCCCCAGCCGCCGCGCGTTCACCAGCGGCTTACCGCCGACGAACTGCCATAGGTAGCGATCGAACGATCCGAACTCCTTTTGCACGGCCAGAAATGCCCGAGCGTTCCGGATCGCTGAAGCCACCTTCAGCCGGTTGCGGATGATCCCCTCATTGCGTAGCAACCGCTGCACTTTGCGCTGGTCGTAGCGCGCGATTTTCTTTACGTCAAACCCGTCGAAAGCCACCCGATAATTCTCCCGCTTCTGCAGAATCGTATCCCAGCTAAGGCCGGCTTGCGCACCCTCCAGCATCAGAAATTCGAACAACACCCGGTCGTCGTGCTGCGGGACACCCCACTCACGGTCGTGATAGAGGATGGATAGTTCGTTGCTGGGCCAGGGGCAACGAACGACTTCAATATTCCTTTTGTTTTTCGGCGGCGTCATATTGAGCTGTCACGCCGTCGGTGTTCCAGCCAGCGCATCATTGATCATGCTCAACTCTTCGCCCGTAAACTTCAAATTCTTCAGCGCCGCGACGTTGTCATCCACCTGCGAGACCCTACTCGCGCCGACCAAAGCGCTGGTCACTCGCGGATCGCGCAACACCCACGTTATGGCCATTTCGGCCAAAGTCTGCCCGCGCTGTTTCGCGATTTCGTTCAGGGCTCGAATCTTCGCGAGTTTGTCTTCGCCAATGTCTTTTTTCTTTAGAAAAAAGTCCCGCGCCGCGCGCGAATCGCTGGGAATGCCGTGAAGATAGCGGTCCGACAGCAGTCCCTGCGCCAACGGGCTGAAGACAATCGCTCCCACGCCTTCTTTCCCCAGTACATCGAGCAATCCCTGCTCCGGATCGCGCACGAACATCGAATATTTCGGCTGATGAATCAGGCACGGAGTTCCCAAGTCGCGAAGAATCTTGACCGCCTTGGCCGTCTGCTCCGCGTTGTAAGCCGAAATCCCCGCGTAGAGGGCACGTCCCGACCGGACCGCGGTGTCCAATGCGCCCAGCGATTCCTCCATCGGCGTTTCGGGATCGGGCCGGTGATGGTAAAAGATGTCAACGTACTCGAGCCCCATGCGTTTCAGGCTCTGGTCGAGGCTGGCCAGCAGATACTTGCGCGATCCAAGATTCCCGTACGGCCCCGGCCACATGTCCCATCCTGCCTTGGTCGAAATGATCAACTCGTCGCGATAGGGAAGGAAGTCTTTTTTCAGAATTTGCCCAAATGTTTCTTCCGCCGATCCATACGGAGGCCCATAATTGTTCGCCAGATCGAAATGCGTGATGCCAAGATCGAACGCCCTGCGCAGCATGGCGCGTGAGTTTTCAAAATTATCTACGCCACCAAAGTTGTGCCACAGCCCGAGCGACACCAAAGGAAGCTGAATTCCGCTGCACCCCGACCGGCGATATTGCATGGCATCGTAGCGCTTGTCATCCGCAACGTACATCGTCTTTCTCCTCTACGAGCTTCTCCTCTACGAACCTAGACCTGACACTCTATGCTGGTGCCAAGCTCAATCGTATCTTTCATACCGGATCGCCGTGCGGTCCCAGCCCAGCGTCTTCAGCAATTCGCGGTTCGCCTTGACCATTTTCGCGAGGCCGCAGATGTAGGCATGCATATCGGTGCGCATGCCGACAATCTCTCCCAGATGCTGTTGCACATATCCGCGCAGTCCCTTCCATTCGTCGCCGGCACGGCTGAGCGTCGGCAGAAAATGGAAGTTGTCATGATTGGCCGCCAGTTGATCGAACTCTGCATGATAGTAGAGATCTTGCTCGCGCCGCGCGCCAAACAGCAGCCAGAGCTGACGTCCCTGATGACGGTCGTCTTCCGCCAGCATCCACTGCAGCATCGAACGAAAAGGAGCGATCCCGGTTCCTGTGGCGATGAACACGGAGTCACGCGGCGGAGGATGCAAAATGAAACTGCCAAACGGTCCCTGAAACGCAATTTCCGCACCTTCTTCAAGATTGCAGAGATAGTTCGACATGAATCCATCCTGCACGCGATTCAGGCAGAAAGCGAAGCTTCCATTTTCCGTCGGGGGAGACGCGATCGAATAAGCGCGCGTCATCTCTTCCCCTTCGGGAGTGTCGGTCTTTACCGAAAGCCATTGTCCCGGAACAAAGCCGACGTGGTCAGTGCCCCTCACTTCGAATTCGAGGTGTTTGGTAAATTCGGAAAGGGCGACCGACCGCGCCAGTTGTGCGTTAAAAGTCTTAAATTGTGCCATCACCCATTTAGATGATCGAACAACGCTGCCAGACGCATCGGTCCCGGTTGGAACTTCTTCGCGTCTGTCGTATAGTTTTGCGCAGCGAGTTTTGTCTAAACGGGAGTTCGATGCGTAGGGTCGATTTGCAGGTTCAAAACGGAGGATTTATGAACACTGAAGCCCAGAGCAACCAAGCGCAAAGCAACGAGGCGAAGCAGGAAGTAAGCACGGTTTCGCGACGTGGTTTTCTCGGGATGGGCTCTGCGGTCCTTGCAGCCGCAGGCGTGCTGTCTGCGGTTGACGCAGCCGGCCAGGAACAGAAGGCCTATCCAACGAAAGATGATCGCAGTTCCAGCGCCCCCGGTCCTGGCAATCCGGCCATTGATGGGCAGAATCCCGATTCCTTTCTGCCTCCGCAGACCGATGCCGGTGGAGTGCAGACTTTCAAATATCCGTTTGGAATCTCGCACAAGCGCATGCAGGAAGGCGGATGGTCGCGCGAGGTCACCGTGCGCGAGATGGCAGTCTCAAAAACGATAGCCGGCGTCGACATGCGCTTGACCGCTGGAGGCGTGCGCGAATTGCACTGGCACACAGCGGCCGAGTGGTCCATTATGCTCTACGGCAACGCGCGCATCACGGCGGTCGATCTCGAGGGCAAGAGCTTCGTGGCTGACGTTACGGAAGGCGAACTTTGGTATTTTCCTCCCGGAATCCCGCATTCCATTCAAGGCTTGAACCCGGACGGCGCCGAGTTTCTGCTGGTTTTTGACGACGGCAACTTCTCGGAATACGAGACCGTGCTGCTCACTGACTGGATGGCGCACACTCCACACGACGTCCTTTCCGCAAATTTTGGTGTGAGCCAGCAGGCGATGGAAAAAATGCCGCGGCGCGAGAAATTCATTTTCCAGGCGGCCGTTCCCGGTTCCCTCGCCGACGACCAGAAAGTGGCCGCAGGCGGGCGGGGCATCTCTTCGCAGGATTTCGCTTTTCGCACTGGGCAAATGCCTGTGACCAAACGCACCAAGGGCGGCGAGGTGAGGATCGTTGATTCCAGTAAATTCAAAGTGTCAACAACCATCGCGGCGGCGATCGTGACTGTGCATCCTGGCGGGATCCGCGAACTGCACTGGCATCCAAATGCCGACGAGTGGCAATACTTCATGAGCGGGAAGGGAAGAATGACCGTCTTCGCCACGGGAGGCCGCGCTCGTACGATGGATTTCGAAGCGGGCGATGTTGGCTATATCCAGAAGACGTTGCCGCACTACGTCCAGAACACGGGCGATACCGACCTCAAATTTCTGGAGATGTTCAAGAGCAACGTCTATCAGGATCTCGCTCTTTCCGAATGGCTCACGCACACACCACCCGAGCTCGTGCTCGCGCATTTGGGCATCGATAATGCCACGCTAGACGCGATACCCAGAGACGAAGTCGTCGTGATGCCGAAATAACACGGTTCGGCCCGTTCTGAAATTCGAGTTGAGAGAATGAGGCTATGGCTTCGAGATCCGCCCCAATGACACTTCCCGAAGCCTCATCTTCTACACCGGGCGGCGGATCGCAGGAAACGACGCTACCATCGCCGCCACAAAAGACAGGCGCATTTGAATTCCTCTGCCTGCTGGCCGTCGCCGAACTGACTGCCGAGCGCCGCGCGCGCATTTCTAGCGTCGACCTTGCCCTCGACTGGGGAGAGGTTCTTCGCTTGGCCGAGTACCACGGCATTCTTCCTCTGGCCGCGCACAATCTGATCGGACAGAACCTTCCGCCAGCCGTCGAAAGCTCTCTGCGCTCCTCATACCAGGCGAACCTGCGCTGCAGCCTGTGGTTCGCCGCCGAACTGGCGCGCATCACGCAGCACTTCGACCACCGCCCCCTGCGCGCAGTCCCATATAAAGGCCCGGTGCTGGCGCAATCTGCCTATGGAGATCTGGGCTTGCGCAGTTTTTCCGATCTCGACTTACTGATGTCTCCGGCTGACTTCGACCGAGCGAAGCGGGTTCTGGCGGAAATCGAATATCGCCCCACAACCGAGCAGGCGGCTTTCGTGGAACGATTCTGGCTGCGCGCTGGCTATGAGCGCTCGTTCGACGGGGCTGCGGGAAAGAACCTGGTCGAGTTGCAATGGGCATTGCTGCCGCCTTTTTACGCGGTCGATCTGCATGTGAAAGATCTTCTGGCGCGCGCCGGTCGTATGTCTGTCGGCGGCTGCGAAGTTCCGTGTCTGGCTCCTGAGGACTCGCTGCTGACTCTCTGCCTCCACGCCGCCAAGCATCTTTGGACGCGCCTGATCTGGATTTCCGACATCGCTCAAACGTTGCGCTCTTCGTTCATCGACTGGCCGCTCGTCGTTTCCCGGGCGCGCGATGTAGGGATCACTCGCATACTCGGCGTAAGTTTCTGGCTGGTGAAAAATCTACTTCACGTAGAACTTCCCGAAGAAGCAGAGAACATGATCGCAGCCGATTCCGATGCGTCCGTTCTAGGACGCGAGTTCGCCGAGCGCCTGGCACGGGGCGTAGCCTATGATTTCGAATCCACGGAATATTTTCGCCTGATTCTGAGACTGCGCGAACGCCGCTCCGACCGCTGGCGTTATCTCTGGCGTCTGCTTAGCACGCCAAGTATGGGAGATCTCGCTGCCGTGCATTTGCCGGAACCATTGTTTCCACTCTATCGAGTGGTTCGTCCGTTGCGCCTGCTGCGCAAGCTTGGCCAAGCATTTGCGACAAATGAGAACTGAGCCCGGCTCCTCAGTGCAGCTCCCCATCCCCCGGCGCTGTATCTGGAGTATCGATCTTCCGTGCAACTGCTGTCCCCTCCGCCGCTGGTGCTGTCTGAAATTCTCCCGGATATTTCCCCGCCAGCGCCGCGGTCATAAACTGCATCCAGATTGGCAATGCGGCGCGCGCCCCAGTTTCTTTGTCGCCGAGAGATTTCTTTTCGTCATAGCCAATCCACACACCGCAAGTAATTGTCGGAGAAAATCCAACGAACCACGCGTCGGTGAAATCGTTGGTTGTCCCCGTTTTTCCCGCTAGCGGATACGGCATCTTGGCCGCCGCAATCGCCGTCCCATGCAGCACGACCTCGCGCAGCATCGAAGTCATGACGCGCGCTGTCCGCGAGCTGACGACGTCCTTTATGTCGGAAAAATCTTCTTCCAGAAGCCGTCCTTCGTAATCCGTCACCTTCGTGATGTAGCGCGGAGCCACCCGCACGCCATCGTTGGGAAACACGCTGAAGGCCGAGGTTTGCTCCAGCGGTGTGATTTCCGCCGAGCCCAGTGCCACCGGGAGATATGCGGGAATGTTCGCTGTGACCCCAAATCGGTGCGCGTATTCGATCACGGTCTTAATGCCAATGCGGTCAGCCAGTTTGAGAGCGGGAATGTTTCTCGATTGCGCCAGCGCTCTCCGCAGTGTGATCGTGCCCTCGAACTTTGCGTCGTAGTTATGAGGAGAATACGGTCCCGAGGCGGTCTGGAAAATCACCGGAGCATCGAGAATCGTATCGTCGGGACTGCCCCCCTGGTCGATCACCGCGGTATAAACGTAGGGCTTGAACGACGATCCCACCTGCCGCAGCGCTTGCGTAGCGCGATTGAACTTCGAGAGATTGAAATCCCTTCCGCCGACCATGGCCTTGATTTCTCCCGTCGCGTTGTCGATGGCCACCAACGCTCCTTCGGCGCCTGAATCCTGCTCCAGGCTGACCCGCGCTCTTCCGTCCGTGCCAAGCGAGAGAACTTTCACATAAACAATATCGCCTGCTCGAAAAAAGTCCGAAAATTTGACCTTGCTCTTCCTGCTTTGTGTCCAAGCTACATCCGCGGGCGCGAGCGTGGCCGTGTATCGCCCAAACCGTATTTCTGCCGCGCCAGGTGCGACCTGCATGACCAGGGCGTGCATGTACCCGTTCACTTCCGGTTCTTCATCCCAATCCGGATCGACATATTTGTCCAGCTTCTGTCCCTGAGCAACGACATTCAAGAGCTTGCCTTGCCAGCCGTGGCGACGCTCATAGGCGGCGAGTCCGTCCAGCAACGCACGATTCGCGGCCTTCTGCAGGTCCATATCGAGCGAGGTGTAAACTCGCAGCCCGCCTTGCAGTACCTGATCGCTGCCATATTTCGCTTCGAGGTAACGGCGAATCTCTTCGACGTAGTGCGGAGCCAGCGCATTCTGATCTTTCTGCAGGTTAAGCACAATCGGCTGGCCCTTGGCCCACGTTGCCTGCGCGGCTGTGATCTTGCCGTCCTCCAGCATGGAGTTGAGCACCAGGTTCCGTCGCTTGAGGGCGTGGTCGGGGTGCGCGATCGGCGAATAATACTGCGGCGCCTTGGGAAGCCCCGCCAGCAGCGCTGCTTCGTCCAGGTTTAGCTGCTTCGCCGGTTTGCTGAAATAATATTCCGAGGCCGCTTCGAATCCATAAGCGCCGTGGCCCAGAAAAATCTGGTTGGCGTAAAGCGTAAAAATCTGCGGCTTCGTGAACCGTCGCTCGATCTGAATAGCGAGCAGCGCCTCCTGCACCTTGCGATAAAACGAGCGGTCGGGGGAAAGAAAGAGGTTGCGTGCCAACTGCATCGTGAGGGTAGACGCTCCTTGCACCTTGCCGCCCGACTCGATATCCCGATAAGCCGCGCCGGCAATGCGCCACACGTTGATGCCCGAGTGCCGGTAGAAATCCTTGTCTTCGATCGAAATCAGCGCATTGCGGAGGACCTCCGGATAATCGTCATAAGACGCGACGACGCGCCGCTGCAGCGCAAACGTGCCAATCACGCGCCCTTGTCCATCATAGAGTTCGGTGATTGAACTGGGCCGGTACCGCTCCAGTTCTTCAACCTGCGGCAGGTCGGTCGAATAGACGAGAAGCAACCCGGAAGCTGCACCCACCAAAATTGACAGCAGCACCAGCAATCCGAAGACGACGATCCCGACAACCTTCCGTCCGCCAATATCCACCGTCTCAGGATGTCGATAGATGATCTTCAAGGGTACGTTTCACGAACGAATATCTCAATGTTAATGCAAGCACACCGCGCCTCACGTCGCAATTTTCCGATCAAAAAAAATCGCCCGCTAAAGCGGGCGACTTCGGAAGCCTTGAACTGCTAAACCTGGAACTTTAATCTACCCCTTCGCTTCCCGATTCTTCAACACTTCCAGCGCCTTGTTTAGCTGATCGTCGGTCTGGTTTTTCGGTTTCGCATCTTTTTTCTCGTCCGGAGTCGCCGGCTGGTCCTCGTCCGGGAGTCCTCCATCGTCGTCCGCCGTCGAATCGGCGACCAGAACATTGGGAGTCACCGCCGTATCCTGAATCGCCTTTCCGCCCGGCGTGTAATACTTCGCCACCGACAGAATCAACGCCGAATTGTCCGGCATTTCAAATAGCTTTGTCTTCGATCCGTCGCCAAAGGTCTTATCTCCGACCACGTCGCCGCGCGCATTCTCCAGAATTGCCGACGCCACAATCTCCGCGGGCCCCGCGGTTCCACGATTCACCAGCACCGCTACCGGAACTTTGGTGATGTCCTTCGCCGGATCGGCATTGAACGCCTCTCGCGGGTACCTCTGCCCCTGCAGGTAAGTGATCGTGCCATGATCAAGAAAAAGATTCGCTGTCGCTACGCCCTCAGACTCCAACCCGCTCGCCGAATTCCGTAGATCGAGCACGAGCTTCTTTGCTCCCTGCCGCTGCAGATCGCGAATCTTATCGGCAATCTCTTGCGATTTGCCTTCCGGGAAGGCATCCACCTGAATGTAGCCAACATTGTCGGCGAGCATTTTTTCGCTGACCGGCGGAATCACCACCACATCCCGCGTGATCACGATCTTCTGTGGCTCGGCGTGCCGCGGCCGGACCACGGCCACGTTCAGCGTCGACCCCACTTCACCCGACAACATGCTGTGGATTTCCGCCAGCGACATGTCGTGCGTGCTCTTACCCTCGATCGACTCGATAATGTCGGAGTTTTCAATCCCAGCCTTCTCCGCCGGTCCTCCCGGAATGATCGCCACCACCGCCGCGTAGCCAAAACGCTTCGATACTGCGGCGCCGATATCGGCCTTGCCGCCACTCTTCATGGTTTTATAGTGCTTGTACTCTTCGGGCGACAAATAGCTCGAATTGGCATCCAGCGACTCCAGCAGCCCGTGCAACGCGCCATCGGTCACGCCGGCAATATTCGGCTCTTCGACGTATTCCAGGCGAATGCGCGAGAGCACTTCGCTGTACACCGAAAGCTGGCGATAAGCGCCATCATTCGAGTTCGCGCGAACGTGCACAAACTCGCCCACAATCGTGAACAGCAGAATCGCCAGCGAACTGGCGATGACGGTGACCTTCAGCTTTGTCGACATAATTAGATTTTCGCTCGCTTATTTCAGCTACTTTGATCCCAATGTTTCGAAGATGTGCGCTTTAGTCAGGCGCGTCCACGGGAAACGAACCTTGCCTTCATTATAGATGGTTTGATGCACGGATTTGCCAGCATGACTACAAGTCTAAGACATGAGTAATGTCAGGGGAACGCCGGCGGTTGCTTTCCGATAAACAATTCTCACTTTGGCCCCTCGAAAGGGTCGGCTTACTTCTCCAGGAGATCGGCTATCTCATTGTGGCCCTTTTCTTTAGCGATCATGGCCGGGGTGTTGCCTTGGTGGTTGGCAAGCGTGGGGTCAGCCCCGCGCTGCAGCAGGAGTTCGACCATGGGACGATCCCCGTTCTGGGCGGCGGCATGGAGCGGAACCCATCCCGCCTGCTGGCGGGCGTTGACAGATGCTCCGTGATCGAGCAGGAGGCGGGCGGCTTCCAGGTTGCGGACGGAGGCGGCGGAGTGGAGAGGCATGACTTGCGTGGGGTTCGCGGCCACGGCATCCACTGACGCTCCATTCTCGAGCAGCACTCGGGCAGCTTCGGGCTGGCCAAAAAAACAGGCGAAGTGCAGGGCGGTGAATCCGTCTTTTGAGGGAAGGTCGAGTGAGGGAAGGTCGACCGAGCGGGCGTCAGTTGCCGAACCATCGCGAATGCACTGCTTCAGGCGATCGAGACGGCCCAACGAGGCCGCTTCGAAAATATCGAGCGCGTTCTTCCTGCTGGCGATCAGTTCGGCCAGGTCGCAGTGGCCGCGATAGAGGGACTGCATAAGCAGGCTCACGCCGGCCGCGTCGCACGCCTCGGCGGCGGAAGAGTCTAGTTCGAGGGTTTGGCGCAGGCCGTCAACGTCGCCGGCCTGCAAGAGTTCGAAGCACTTACCGAAACTGCGCTGGGATTCCATTGGTGTTTCTCCTGCTAGTTGATTAGCACTGCTAACGAATTATAGAGCCGGCCGACCGTGTGTCAAGAAAAATGTTAGCTATGCTAACGTTCGCGATGCTAACCTGATGTCATTATGCCGGGTTCGAAAGATTCGTTGCGGTTGGAGGTGGCGGACCGTCTGCACTCGGCTGCCATTCATCTTCTGCGCTACGCGCGCAAGCGGGACGTTCTAGCCCGCGTCGGTCCAGCGCGGCTGTCGGCGCTTTCGGTCCTGGTATTCGGCGGCCCGATGGCGCTGGGGCAACTGGCGGCTGCCGAGCAGGTAAAGGCCCCGACGATGAGCCGCATTGTCGCGGGACTGAAGCGTTCGGGGCTGGCGAGAATTGAAACCGACGGGAAGGATGCGCGCCGCATACGGGTGACGGCAACAGCCAGGGGAGCGCGATTGTTGCAGGAGGCCAGGTCGCGGAGGGTTCGACTGGTGGCGGAGATTCTCTGCGGCCTGCGGGAAGAGGAAATGGATAGTCTGCTCCATTCGGCGGAACTGGTGGAGCTTGCGCTGCGGCGGGCCGCCGGGACGGAGTAGGATTCCCCGGATCGCTACGGTCGGTCGGCGACGGAGTTGCGCAATTGACCGATGCCTTCGATCGAAACCTCGATCACATCGCCAGCGACGACCGGTCCCACACCTTCGGGCGTGCCGGTGGCGATCAG
>PMSZ01000209.1 GCA_003168235.1 Acidobacteriaceae bacterium | reverse complement strand
GGCGTGCTCGTGCAATGTAACTACGGACGCCGCGACCAACTCCGCATCGCCGGAGTTCCCGTCGGCAAAGAAATACCCGAGCACCCCGCCTACGGAGAAGACACCGGCTCCATCATCATCGTCATCGCTACCGATGCTCCGCTGATTCCCACGCAACTAAAGCGCCTCGCCCGCAAGGCATCTCTCGGACTCGGCCGCGACGGCAGCTATTCCGGCGACGGTTCCGGCGACATCTTCGTCGCCTTCTCCACCGCGAATCCCGGAGCTGCTTCTCCCAAAGGAATCCACGACCTGAAAATGCTTCCCAACGACAGCCTCGATCCCTTGTTTTTGGCCACGGTTCAAGCCACCGAAGAAGCCGTAGTCAACGCCATGGTTGCCGCTGAAACCATGACCGGCATCGACAATCACACCGTAATCGCCCTGCCCCACGACCGCCTGCGCGAGGTGCTCAAAAAATACAACCGCCTCCAAAAATAGCAGTCGTGGGTGGCGCAGCGCTTCAGCGCTGCGGTAAAGGCCTTGCTTTAACCGCGCCTTTAGGCCGCTGAGGTCAGACTCTCGGAGACAAACGCGCTTACGAGTTACCTTCGCCGCCCCACCAACGCGTCTGGTCATCTCTACCCAAAACAGTACAATTCAAGCAGTGAAAGCCTATCGACTCCAGCGCATCAAGGGTGGCATAAAGTTCAACTGCGCGCAGTGCGCCCACAGCGTTAGCACTCTAGATTTTGACGCCAAAGCCGGCAATCTCCGCACTCAGGCCGCCACCGCTATTAACGACCACGCCTCCCAGTCTCATCGTGAATCCACCGCAGTTCCCTCCGCCGACAGCCAGCAACGCAGCTGGCGCTAGACTTTCCAACCCAACCTCTGCATCTCGAATCCACAAGAACCCTCACGCCCCGCTTTTTCGATAACATGGTAGCTCTCATTGACCAGGCCCCATGATCGAGCATTTCGATTTCTCCGATCTCCGCGAACTGTTCGCCAAAGCCAACGAAGAAAAATCTGGCGACCAACTGGCTGGCATCGCCGCGCGATCGGAGCGGGAAAGAATCGCAGCCAAATGCAAGTTGGCGGACATGACTCTCGACGAAATCGCCCGCCGCCCGCTGATTGATCCTTCCCAGGATGACGTCACCCGCCTGATCCTTGACACCTTCGACCAAGAAGCTTTTCGCGCCGTCGCTAACATGACCGTCGGCGAGTTTCGCGAATTTCTGCTCGACGACCGCACCACCGACGCTCAGCTCAAACAAACTCAGTGGGCCATCACTCCTGAAATCGCCGCTGCCGTGACCAAGTTGATGAGCAACAAAGATCTGGTCCTCGCCTCCGCCCGCATCCGCAACGTCACCCGCTGCCGCAACACCATAGGAGAACCTGGCGTGCTCGGCATTCGCGCCCAACCCAACCACCCCGCCGACGATATCGGCGGAATCCTGCTCTCCGCATTCGAGGGCTTGCTTTACGGCTGCGGAGACGCCGTCATCGGCGTCAATCCCGCCACCGACTCAGTGGAAACAGTAAGTGCGATCCTTCACGCGCTGAACCGCCTCGTCGAGGCCTACGAGATCCCCACCCAGACCTGCTGCTTGGCGCATATCACCACCCAACTCGCGGCGTTAAATCGCGGAGCGCCTGTCGATCTTCTCTTCCAGTCTGTAGCCGGAACCGAAGCCGCCAACCGCAGCTTCGGAATTACCTTGAACATGCTGCGCGAAGGCCGCGAGCAGGTGCTCGAACACCATCGCCAGCGGCATGTCCCCTGGGTGGGCGATAACGCGATGTACTTCGAAACCGGCCAGGGCAGTCCTCTCTCCGCCGATGCGCACCATGGAGTCGATCAACTGACCCTCGAAGCACGCGCCTACGGAGTCGCACGCGTCTTCCACCCATTTCTCGTCAACAGCGTTGTCGGCTTCATCGGCCCCGAATATCTCTATGACGAGCGCCAGATCATTCGCGCCGGACTCGAAGATCATTTCATGGGTAAGTTGCTCGGCTTGCCGATGGGCTGCGATGTCTGCTACACCAACCACGCCGCCGCTGACCAGAACTCCGCCGACAACTTACTGTTACTCCTGACAACCGCGGGTTGTAACTACTTCATGGGTGTCCCCTGTTCGGATGACGTGATGCTCAATTACCAATCCACCAGTTATCACGATGCCCTGGCCGCAAGACGCCTCTTCCATCTGCGCCCAGCGCCGGAGTTCCTGGCCTGGCTCCAGAACATGGGCATCTATCGCGACACCGAACCCGCGCCCTTGGATTCGTCCGCGCGCCAGCAACTGATGCGAGGTTTGGAGTCGTCGCTGGAGAGGACTGTCTGAATGGCTGCCGAAAACGACAAGCAAGAAGACAAACTCGCCCAGCCATACGACCTGTCCGAAATCGTAAGGAAAGCACGCGCGCAAACTCCGGCGCGCTTGTTGGCAGGTCGGAGCGGAGCCGCATATCGAACACAAACTCAACTGGAATTGCGCGCGGCACATGCCGCCGCTCGCGACGCCGTGCGTGCGGAACTGGATCTCTTCACCAATCCCAACGACGATTTCGCGCAAAAGTGGAATCTGTTTGAAACCGCATCTCAGGCGAGAAACAAAAATGAATATCTTCTCCGCCCCGATCTTGGCCGTCATTTCAATGTCGAATCCAATGCAGAGATCAGGAAACGTTGCCTCGCGAAACGGGACTTGCACGTAGTAATCGGTGACGGCCTGTCAGTCAGTGCTATAACTGCCCAGGTCCCACACCTGTTACCGCTCTTATCGAAAGGAGCAAAGAATCGCGGCTGGAGTTCCGGCGAGGTATTCGTGATTCGTTACTGCCGGGTCGGCATTCTCAACGAGATTGGCGAGTTACTGGAGCCCCGAGTTGCCGTTCTATTAATTGGCGAACGCCCCGGCTTGGCCACTGCCGAAAGCCTCTCCGCATACATGGCCTACCGCCCGAAGGCAGCGGACACCGACGCGAATCGCAACCTGATCTCAAACATTCACGCTCGCGGCGTAAGCATAGAACACGCGGCGAACCGCATCCTGAACCTCGCGGCGTCGATGATGAAGGCTCGTACCAGCGGTTACCAACTCCGGGAGGAATTTCCAGCAGTCGCCCAACATGAGATCGATCGGCAGTCCTAGTCCTTCACCGCCCGGTCCGTAATCTCCAGCCCCTTGTCGATAATCGCAAACGCCTCCCGCATCTGCTGCTCATTGATGCACAATGGAGGATTGGTAAAAAAAGTATTCCACCGAACCAGTGTGTAGAGCCCGTTCTCGCGGAAGAACTTGCCCAGCGCAGCCATCTCCTCCGATGTTCCATTGAACGGCGCCATCGGCTCGCGCGTCCTACGGTTCCGGATCAACTCCACAATCCCAAACAGCCCAATCGACCGCACCGCGCCCACCGAGCGGTGTTTCGCCTGCAACTCCGCGCCCAACGACTTCATGATCGCGCCCATCGTGCGCGAATTCTCGATCAGATTGTCTTCTTCATACACTCTTATCGTCGCGAGCGCCGTAGCGCATCCCATCGGATGACTGTTATAAGTAAGTCCTCCATAAAACACTTTCTCGTCAAAGTACCGCGCGATATGTTGCCTCATGCCCACCGCGCCCAGCGGAAGATAACTGGAAGTAAGTCCCTTCGCCATGCACAACAGGTCTGGGACGACATTCCAGTGGTCAACCGCAAACCACGCGCCCGTCCGCCCAAACCCCGACATCACTTCATCGGCAATCATCAGAATTCCATACTTGTCGCACAGTTTCCGTACCCCTTCCAGATATCCATCCGGAGGCACCAGAATCCCATTCGTCCCCGTCACCGGCTCTAGAATAAAAGCGGCAATCGTCTGCGGACCCTCCAGTTGAATCGTCTCCTCAATCATGGCCAGAGAACTCTCCGCCGACTCCCATCCGCGTTTAATGCCATGGTAAGGATCGAGCACCCGCACCACGCCCGGCAATCCCGGCTCAACCGCCCACCGCCGCGGATCACCAGTCAGACTGATGGCCCCCGCCGTAGCTCCGTGATACGACCGATACCGCGCAACGATCTTGTGCCGCCCTGTGAAGAACCGCGCAATCTTGATCGCATTTTCATTCGCTTCCGCGCCGCCGTTCGTAAAAAAGAATGTGTCAATATCGCCCGGCGTGATCTCCGCCAGCTTCGCCCCCAGCCGCGCCCTCACTTCCGTCGCCATAAAAGGATTGGCATACGCAAGCTGCGAGGCCTGCTCGGCGATGGCCTGAATCACCCGCTCGTCGCCATGTCCGATATTCACCGACATCAACTGGCTGTTGAAATCGATAAAGCGCTTTCCCTCCGGCGTCCAGAAGTAAATGCCCTTGGCTCGCGCCACCGGAATAGGATCGATCTTCGATTGCGCTGACCACTCATACAGCGTGTGCTTCTTTGCCAGATCGACAATCTCTTGGCCCGTCATCGCAGGAACCGCAGTAACAGTAGTCATAATATCTTCCAACCCTCACTCGACACTAACACGGACGATACACAGGCATAACTCGACCCAGTCCCTTTTTTATAATAGTTGGGCAGCCAATGCACCCGCCTGTTTTGCAGTGAGCGCCTTTGCCGCGTGCGCCAGCGCAGCCTCCAGCACATCCAGCGCCTCGTCCATTTGCGCGTCGGAGATGACGAGCGGCATCAGCAGCCTGATCACGTTGCCATACGATCCGGCAGTAATCGTCACTAGCCCATGCTCGTAACAGTATTGTGATACTCGCTGCGTTTCTTCGTCTGCCGGCTCGCGAGTTGTTCTCGAACGCACCAACTCGAGCGCCTGCATGGCGCCAAGCCCGCGAACATCGCCCACCAGTTCCCACTCCGCCATCCACTTCGCCGCACGCTTCCGGAACCGTTCCCCCAGCGCGTCGGCGCGGGCACAAAGATTTTCTTTCTCGATGATATCGAGCACCGCCAGCGCCGCTTCGCACGCCGCAGGATTTCCTCCGAACGTCCCCCCTAACTGGCCAGCGCCCGGGACATCCATAATTTCCGCTCGCCCCGTGACCGCCGCCAGAGGCAAGCCTCCGCCGAGCGACTTGGCCATGACGACTAAGTCGGGCTCCAGTCCCAGGCGCTCGCACGCAAACATCGCGCCCGTGCGTGCAAAGCCACTCTGCACTTCATCGGCGATCAGCAAAATGCGATGCTTGCGGCAAATCTCAGCCAGCGTCGGATAAAACTCTGCCGGAGGAGTAACAAACCCTCCTTCTCCGAGTATCGGCTCGACAATCACCGCTGCCACTGACTCCGCCGCTACCGTTCGCTTGAACGTGTCCTCGAGATGCCGCGCGCAATGCACTTCGCACGTCGGATACGTCAGCGAATACGAACACCGGAAACAATATGCATACGGAATGCGGTACACTTCGCCGGGAAAAGGCTCGAAACCAGCCTTATAAGGATGCGTCTTACTGGTCGCGGCCATCGCCATGTAAGTACGCCCGTGAAACGCGTCTTCAAAACTGATGATCGCCTGCCGCTTCGTATAAGAACGCGCAATCTTGATTGCATTCTCCACCGCTTCCGCTCCGCTGTTAACCAGCAGAGTTTTCTTTGAGCCTTTGCCCGGTGCCAGCGCATTCAGCCTTTCGCAAACCGCGATATAGCTCTCGTAAGGCAACACGTTGAAGCTGGTATGCAAAAAACGATCAAGTTGACCGCGAATCGCCTCGATCACAGCCGGCGCCCGATGTCCGGTATTCAGGCAGCCGATGCCCCCAGCCAAATCGATCAACTGGTTGCCATCAACATCTTCGATAACCGCCCCTTCCGCCTTGGCAACAAACACCGGAGTGGCATGATAGGCCCCGCGCACCACCGCAGCATTACGGCGCTTCATCAGCGCCTGCGAGCGCGGACCCGGAATAGCAGTGCGAAGTTGAATCGTAGCCATGACTCAGTTCTCAGCTCTCAGTTGTTACTCTGCAGTTATAAGTTGGCCAGAGTTAGTTAGCCAGTGTTAGTACCAGCCAATTGGCGATTCGTTCAAGTTGATATACACCTGCTTGGTCTCAAGATATTCCTCTATACCCCACGGCCCCAGCTCGCGGCCAAACCCCGATTGTTTGTAACCACCCCAGGGCGCTTCCACATAGGTTGGCTGCATATGGTTCACCCATACAACGCCCGCCCGTAGAGCCTTCACGGCGCGCATGGCCTTGAAAATATCGCGTGTCCACACCGCAGCAGCTAATCCGTAAGGTGTGTCGTTTGCGATCTTCAGTGCGTCTTTCTCATCCTCGAACGGAATCACCGCCGCAACCGGCCCAAACACTTCTTCACGAGCAATGCGGGCATTGTTATCCACATCATAAAAAATCGTGGGCTGCACATAGTAGCCCTTCGCGAATTTGTCGGAGCGCCAGCCCCCCGAGGCTACTTTGGCTTCTTTCTTGCCGATCTCTAGATACGAACAGACGCGTTCGTACTGCTCCTTCGAAACCAGTGCACCCATCTTGGTATCGCGCTCCATTGGCGGACCAAGTTTGATCTTCTTCGCCTTCTCCGCCATGGCCTCTACAAACTTTTTGTAGATCGACTTTTGTACCAGAATGCGGCTGCCCGCCGAGCACACTTCCCCCTGGTTAATAAACACGCCGAACAGCGCTCCATCGATTGCGGCTTCGAAGTCGGCATCGGCAAAAAAGATATTCGGAGACTTGCCTCCCAGCTCGAGCGTCACGCGCTTCACCGTGTCGGCCGCTTCTTTCACAATGATCTTGCCCACCGCTGCCGATCCGGTAAATGCAATCTTATTCACGTCCGGATGCCTGACGAGCGGCGATCCGCAGCTCTCACCAAATCCGGTGATCACGTTCACCACGCCCTTGGGCAAACCAACTTCGCCGAACCACCTCGCAAGTTCCAGCGCCGTGAGCGGTGTTTGCTCCGCCGGCTTGAGCACGCAGGTGCACCCGGCAGCCAGCGCCGTAGCCAGTTTCCACGCCGCCATCAGCAGCGGATAATTCCACGGGATGATCTGCCCCGCCACGCCCATCGCTTCTTTCAGCGAAAGGCTCATAGCGTTGTCGGGAACGGGATTGACGTACCCTAGTATTTTCGTCGCCAAGCCGCCATAGTATTCGAAGCAAGTGGCGACATCGGTGATATCAAACTCGGCCTCGACAATTGGCTTGCCCGAGTTACGACATTCCAGTTCAGCCAGCATCGGCAAGTTCTGCCGCACCTTCTCTGCCAGTCGAAAAAGAACGCGCCCGCGCTCCTGTGCCGTGGTCGTTGCCCATGGACCATCCTCAAATGCCGCCTTGGCAGCGGCAACCGCTCGGTTCACATCTTCCGCATTCGCTTCCGGAACCTGCGCAATCACCTCTTCGGTTGAAGGATCGTACACGGGGAACGTCTTGGCCGAATTACTCGCGACCCACTCGCCGTCAATGAACATTGAGTAAGCCTTTACGTCCGTCGTAACTCCGCCAGCCATAACTCCTCCATGAGTTGAATCACAACGAGTCGAATTACAATGAGTCGGGTCATACGCAACCGGCGCTTGCCCATCCTACATCGTACTCGCCGATTCCAGTTGCGGCGGTTTCAGCCGCCCGTACACGAAAAAGAAAAACGCGGCCAAGCCGATAAAAAACAATGTGCCGCCAACCATCCAAATCTCGTAGGACCACAGCGAAGTAATTTGCTGCGCCGGAAAAAACACCAGCGCGATGCCGAGGATCGTGGTGAGCAGCCCGCTCGACCCAGCCAGGAACATCGTAACTCGGCTGTACTGGCCGCGCGGAACAGCCTCGACGATGGAGAATCTCACCAGCGCCCCAAACATATACACGAATGGGATAAGTTGCAGCACGACAGCCAGCGACAGAAGCTTTTGAAATGTCTCCTGCACGCCGGCGCCAAAGAAATTCATAATGACAAGAAGCGCTGACACAATGGCCTGAACGATGAGCGCCGCATAGGGCGTCGCATAACGCGGGTGGACTTTCCCGAGCCATGAAGGCATATACGAATCGAGGCCGGCCACAAACGGAATGCGCGCCGAGCCGCCCATCCATGCGGAACCGATGCCGGCAATGGAAAAGCTAAGCATGAGAGCAAAAGGCACCGTGATCCAGACCGCGCCGACGCGCCCCGCCATGTGGCTGACGGCCTGAACGATGCCCTGAAGTACGTTAACGTTCTTCCCGACCGCGACGAGAAGCGTGAGCGTTACTCCAACATAGAGAGCGCCGGAAAGAACTCCGCCCCAGGCGACGGCCCCGGGAAGAGTGCGGCCGGGATCTTGGATTTCGTCCCCCATGACGGAGGCGAGTTCAAGGCCGACCAAGCCGAAGCAGATCACTCCGAAGGAATTGAGGACGAAGCGCGGATTGGCGGGCACTCGGAAGTCGGCGGCCGTGATAGTGGTGCCAAATCGCAGCCATATCACCACGCCCAGGCCGATGAGGACAGCGGCGGCGATAAACGTCCCGATGGCTCCGAGGTTGTTGATCCACTTGCCGACGCGGAGACCGACAATGTTGAGAACTGTCAGTAACGTAAGGAGCGCAAGCGATGCCGTAAGTGCAAAAGACTTATTATCGGCAAGCGCCGCATGGTTCGGCCCAAGAACAAACACCGAGACCCCCACAAAGTACAGCATCACCGTCGGCACATACAGCATGTTATTCGTCCAGTAACACCAGCCGGAAAGAAATCCGTGAAAGTCGCCAAATACCTCTTTGGCCCACAAATACACCCCGCCTTCCCCTGGATAGCGGTGCGCAAGCTCGATCACCGCGATGCCCTGCGGCCAGAAAAACAAAAGCAGGGAGATGATCCAGAGCCAGACCGTCACGCCGCCATTCGCCGCAATACTGGGAACGACATTCAGATTAAATACGGCGACAACAAACAGCAGCACTAGGTCGCGGCGTCCGAGAACGCGCTTCAAGTGCGGCTGATTAGCGCCAGCATCGGACATGAATAGAGCCCCGGCTCGTCAACTGCTTAATTGGCACTCGAACAACTGACACAGCTCCACCCATCCAACCGTGAGATGATCCGCTGCACCCAGATCCCCTGCAGCCTGATCCACTGCATGTTAGTGCGTCGCCACCGCTCCCAGGCGTTCGTGCTGTGCGGCGGCGAGCGAGTCGGCTACGTCGGCGAATGCCGCCAGATGTTGGTCGATGTCCGCCTCGCTGTGCTGCACCGATATCGTCCACTGTTCGTCCCACCAGTAGGGCTGGCACATCACGCCGCGGTTCACCATGCCGAACCAGTAATGACGCCATAGGTCGATATCAATCGCCAGCCAGTCGCGGTAGTTACGAATCTCATTCGGATACAGCATCAAAGCCCCATTCGCTCCAGCGCTCGCAATGTAACCCTGCAGCCCAGCCTTAGCGATGGTCTTCCTATATCCATCCACCAGCCTGTTACTGAGCTTTTCTATATGCGTGTAATTGGCACGAGTAAGCACTTCGCGGAAGGTCGCGAGACCGGCGGCCATCGAAATCGGATTCGTATTATAAGTGCCCCCGTGGAACACCTTATGGTCCGCGATAAGATTCATGACTTTCTTGTGCGCTCCAAAAGCGGCTAGCGGAAATCCGCCGCCGATCGACTTTGCCAGGCAGATCATGTCGGGCATCACGCCGAAGTATTCAGAAGCGCCGCCCCAAGACAGCTTCGCGCCAGTCTTGACCTCGTCGAAGATCAGCAGCGCGCC
>PMSZ01000020.1 GCA_003168235.1 Acidobacteriaceae bacterium | reverse complement strand
CATAGTTGTTAGGCGCTTTCCTCGTCCTCACCTTCGCTAGGGACAGGGATGAGGTCGCCGTGATCGGCTTCGTATTTCTGAAGTTGATCAACGATTGAAAACACAAATTGCCTATCGTCTTGAGGCATCTTGAAGGGATTCGCGGTAATTGAGACAGTCAGTCGGCCTCCACTGATAAGCCGGACGCTATGCGTGCTCGCTGCTTCGGGCGACGGCACAAAAGGAACGTGGATCTGTTCCATGGTTCCGTTCTCTTGCCGTTGTCGGAATCCCCGTTTTTTTCGCGTTGCTCGGAGCAGTGACGATAAGTATGGTGACAGCGGCATATCCGCGAACTTCGCCGCTTTCAAGAAGAAAGTGATCGCTTTTTGCTTCGTGCCGCCGCTAACCGAGAAGATTTTCTCAAACTCGTCCTCCAGCATCTTGAGCGTCATCTTTGTGAGGTCATGCTTTGAAAGGATGTCCTCGTACTGAACTTCAATGGTCACCCTCATTTCCTTGCCGCGAGTGTCTGACTTCACTAGCCGCTCGAGGTATTCATTGGCGCTGTCGTCATCTTCAACAAGGCCGAGAAACCTGTAAGCGTTCATGATCAATCCTTGCGTAACACCGGACTGGCTTCGCCACAGCATCCGGTCAATCTTCGGCGGGACGCCGTGTGAAAGCACGTCAAGGGAACTGAGAAACGTTTTGAAGGGAAGATACGGCGGTACTCGCTTTGGTAGGTTCATTGTGAACTCCGCACATTGCGGTAACAACGTAAGATTGTCTAAGCTAACAGTTTGTTGCCGCATGCGCAAGAGTTTATTTATCATGCGCAACTCCATTCTGCTAGCATGGCTTGCTAGAGGATCAAGCGCATGAAAACAGGTGACTTAGTAAAAGTAAAGACATTTGGAGAACGTATCGTTGAGAGGCGTGTTGTGGAAATCCTGAGGAATACAGTGTACATCTGCACCGAGAATGAATGGCGAAACGCCACCACTGAGCGGCGACGGCCAAGCTGTGCCGGATTCAAAAGGGAGTATGTTCTTGGGAGTGGGTGATACACTCAAGCCGTGAAAGCTGACAAGGGCCAATTCGACGAAGTTCTCCGCCGGATGCTGCAAAAGCCTCCGCAGAAAACTTCTGATATACGCGCTACGAGCGCGCCTAAAAAGGAACCGAAGCCGCGTCAGTCTGAGGATCAGAAGTAAGATCAGCGAAGCGCAGCGGCTTGAATCCACACAGGCGGCGCACAGTCTCTATAAACACGTCGCCATCATTGCGGCGGTTGAACCGATACTCAAACTCCGTCAGATACCGCTGTAGGTGCTTCGCTGAGAGTTTGTGGTATTGCCCTATCACTCCGCGCTTGAATAGCGAAAACACTGACTCAATCGCATTCGTCGTTACGTCCCCGCGCACGTATTCGTGCCTTATGTGATTCACCGTCTCGTGGCTTGCAGGGTACGACGCGAGCGCGGCAGGATAAGCGGGGTGCTGATCGGTCATTACGCGCTCTACGTCTTCGCTGACGTGCTTCTGAATGAATTCCCGGAAGGTTCCAACCGTTGCGCCCGTGACGTGCTCCAACCGAAGTTCTCCACCCCTCTGGATCGCGCCCATCACAACCTGTTTTTGTTTCTTGGCGTATTTAGACCCCTTGCCACGAATCTCTCCGCCCACGTAGGTTTCGTCGATTTCCACGATTCCGCCTAGCTTCGGTATATCGCCATTGCCCATTGCTTCCCTGATGCGGTGATTCAAATACCACGCGGTTTTGTATCCTCCAATACCTAGATCGCGCTGTAGTTGTTTCGCGGAGATTCCCTTTTTCGCGTTCAGCATCAGGCCGACTGCGTGAAACCACGTTATGAGCGGAAGGTGCGAATCAGCGAACAGGGTGCCAGAGGTCGGAGAGAATTGCTGGCGGCAATCTTTGTTCAGGCAGATGTAGAACCATGCGCGGCGATTGACTTTCTTCGTGTCGCGGATCGTAGAGCGCGTCCTGCGGGTCGGAGATGCCGGGCGTTCGTACTTTGTGACGTTCTCATCGCCGCACGTAACGCAGCGCACGATGCCATCGGGCCAGCGCATCCCCTTGATGTACTCAAGGCATTGTTCGTCGGTCGAAAACTTTATGAAGATTTCCGCGAGGCTGACAGGCTTGGGATGGATTCGTTGTGGCATGAACCCATGTTAACCAAAAGGTATCTTTGTGTCAAGTGAATAATCATCCTGGGGAGTTAATGTCCTAAGTGATAGGGGTGATGGTTGAGGATGGTGAGGGCGCGATAGAGCTGCTCGACCAGAACTACGCGGGCAAGTTCGTGCGGGAGGGTGAGCTTTCCCAACGAGAGAACGGAATGGGACTGGCGGCGGGCTGTTTCGCTGAAACCGTCACTGCCGCCGATGGCGAAAACCAATGGCATTGCCTGGTGAGAATCGAGAAAGGTGGCGAGTTCTTCGGAGGAAAGTTGTTTGCCGCGGGAGTCGAGCAGAACGAGGTGGTTCTTCTGATGGCGCTCGCCGGTGGCGAGAGACAGGATTGCGGCTTCATCTTTGAGTGATTGGCCGGTGATGTCGGCGTAGCGGGAGATGCGCTTCAGATATTCGTCGGTCAGAGACTGAATGGCGGGTTCTTTGGTTTTTCCGATCCAAGCGACTTTGAGCTTCATGGGTGTGCAAAAGCATCGAGCTTTCTTTTGTCAGGCTTCGTTGTCAGGCCGTCTTTGTCATGCCTTTTTTCTTTTCGGCTTTGGTGGCGCGGCCTTAGTAGTTGCCGATTTTGCGACGGCCAGCTTGCGCGGCTTGGGTTTCGGGAGGAACTCTGCCGGGTCCAGGCGCTTGGCTGATTTCCAGAGTCGCTCGAGATCGTAGAACTGGCGGGCCTTCTCGGAAAAAATATGCACGACAAAATCGACATAGTCGAGCAAGACCCACTCCGCCTGTTTGTAGCCTTCGGAGTGGGTGACGCGGAGGCCCAGGGCTTCGAGGCGTTCGTCAACGGCGTCGGCGATGGCCTGGATCTGGCGGGGATTGGTTCCGCTGCACATGACGAAATAGTCGGTGAAAGCACCCGAATCTTTTTCCAGCTCGAGGACGGTGAGGTTGTCGGCTTGTTTGTCCTGGCAGGCCAGGATGGCTTCGTTTACCTGGTGTTGGAGGTCGTTCTTTTTCTTCATAGCGAGATGATTAATTGTAACGCGGCGCGTGACGATGACGGGGCGCGGGTCGCTCCAAACAAAATCGGCCGAGATTTGCTCGGGGGCAGGTGGGGGCACCTGCCCCTACGTAAGTGGTGTCAATCCCTATGTTCGGGCGTTGCGGTAGAGGTTTTGTTTTTTTATGTAGTCGGCAACTTTGGGGTCGAGCCATCTTCCCAGCGGTTTGCCTTGAGCGGCGGCGGCGCGGATGGTGGTGGCGGAGACGCTTTGGTTGACTCCTTCGAGCAGGTGAAGGGTGAGGCCGGGGAGAACCAGATCTCCGGCGGCGGGCTGCTTGTGGAATGGACGCGTAACTGATGAGGGGGGGCGCAGGCCTTCGGGGAGTGATTCGGCTACGTCGCGCAAAGAAAATCCGGGACGGCTGGCGACGATGAATTCGCACTCGGCGAGAAGGGCGCGGGACTCACGCCATTTGGCGATGTCGCGGAAGGCGTCGATTCCGATGAGGAAGAAAAGACGGTCGGATTTTTTGAGAGTGCGCTTGAGGCGGCGGACGGTGTCGATCGAGTAATTGGCGGTGGCGGTTTTTTCAGCATGCGATGTCGCGGGCGTTGTCGAGAACGTTGTTGCGAACTCTGGGGCTTCGAGGAGCGATGGGGTGAAGGTGCGTTCGTCTTGCGTGGCCAGGGCGATCATGGTGTAGCGATGGAGGTAGGGCGTGAGCGGAGATTTCTGTTTGTGTGGAGGAATGTTGGCAGGCACGAAGAGCACCTGGCGGAGCGCGTAGCGGCTGACGGCGGTTTGCGCGAGCGTGAGGTGTCCGCGATGGATGGGGTCGAAACTGCCGCCGAAGAGGCCGATGTTCATTCGATTATTTCCTGCCGTTGTTTCTTGCCGTTATTTCCTGTAATGCTCCGTTAGTTTCGTCTTTGGCAGGCGTGCTGGCAAGTCTGTTGAGGGATTATGTTCCTCATCTGCGTTATTGCACGAGCGAGTTTTGCTAAACGCATCCTATGAGACTAGGCTGTGGGCACGGTATTTGCTTGTTTCGGCGTTGTCCCCAGGTTGTGCCTGCGGATGTACCTCTGGCCACTGTGCCGCCAGGAAAAAGCGGTGGACTGGCGTAACTCGCTGTGCGCGCGGTGAGCGCATAGCATAAGGCCATGCGAATGAAACTCCCCCTCATCCGCAGCTTTGTCGTAACTCCGGCGCGCGCACCCATCCTGCGCTACGGGGTGGCGCTGCTGAGCACGCTGCTGGCGCTGATTCCAACCTTCTTTTTCTCCGATCTGGCCGAGAGCCGGCTGGTAGTGTTTGCCGTCGCGGTGATGGTGAGCGCGTGGTACGGGGGATGGAAGCCGGGGCTGGCCGCGACTTCTTTTGCGCTCACGGTGAGCGCCTACTATTCGTTTACCGGAGAGCAAACCCCGAGCGAGTATCACAGGGCGATCGCGCACCTCACGCTGTTTTTTGCGGTGGCACTGCTGATTTGCTGGTTCAACGCCGCGCTGCGGGCGACGCAGGAGAGTTTGCGGCGCTCGGAGAGCAACTTCCGGTCCCTGGTGATGAATGCGCCTTACGGGATTTGCCGGTGCAACGCGCTGGGAATACTGCAGGATGCAAATCCCGCGATGGTGGCGATGTTTGGCTATAAGGCCGCCGACGAGTTGAAGGGCGGGCATTTGGGAAGCTTGTACGCCGACGCGCAGCAATGGTTTCAAACCGCGGACTATTTCCACGCGCGGAAGGAATTCAACAACCTGACGACGGACTGCGTGCGCAAAGATGGCGAGATCATTGTGGCGCGCATCTCGGGGCGTTCGATTCCGAACGGGCCGGAGGGAAACAGCTTCGAGATTTTCATGGAAGACGTTACCGAGACGCGGATGCTGGAGCTGCAGCTGCGGCAGGCGCAGAAGATGGAAGCGATCGGACGGCTCGCCGGAGGCATCGCGCACGATTTCAATAATCTGCTGATGGTGATTTCCGGATACTCGGAATTTCTGCTGGAGCGGCTGGGACCGGATCCGCGGCTACGAGCTCCGGCGCAGGAAATCTCGAATGCCACACAGCGGGCGACTTCGCTGACGCGGCAACTGCTGGCCTTCAGCCGCAAGCAGGTGATCAAGCCCAAAGTGCTGGCCTTGAACAGCGTGGTGGCGGAAATGACTCATTTATTGCGGCGCGTTCTGGGCGAGAACATCCAATTGAAAATGGCCCTGGCCGAGCCGGTGGCGTGCATTCGGGCCGATCCAGGCCAGATGGAGCAATTGATCCTCAATCTGGCCATCAACGCCCGCGATGCCATGCCCCAAGGCGGTGTCTTGAGCGTTGAAACCAGCAATGTCACTTTTACCGAACCCACCTCCATCTCCTCGGGCTATTTGCCGGCGGGTTCTTACGCGCTGTTGCGCGTCGCCGACACCGGTTGCGGCATGGATCGACAGACCATGAGCAACATATTCGACGCCTTCTTCACCACCAAGGAGATTGGCGGAACCGGCCTGGGACTTTGGATTAGCAAGGATATCGTCGAGCGGCGACACGGCGTTCTGCGCGTGCGCAGCAGCCAGAGACCGGTCCAACGCGGCACCGTATTTACTTTATTTCTCCCATTCGATGCCATTGGCCGCTAGCAGCGGGCTAGAGAACCTCTGATCAAGTCGCCGTTTTGAAAGGGC
>PMSZ01000338.1 GCA_003168235.1 Acidobacteriaceae bacterium | reverse complement strand
GGCGAGCGCCTCGCCGCCCAGCGCGTGGTCGAGCCCGAGGACAACCCGTTTCTCAAGGCCTTCTACGAAGGCGAACCGGGCGCAGCCTTCCAAACTCAGTTGGCGTTTTTGATTCGCCGTTTCGAGCAGTTGCGCGCCCTCGATCTCGGCCCGCGTTCGAACAAAACCGTCGTTTCCGATTACATCTTTGAAAAAGACAAGCTCTTCGCCTGCCTCAATCTCAACGATCACGAACTCGACACCTACAATCGCTACTTCAATTATTTTCGCGAGCAGGTCCCCACGCCCGACCTGGTTATCTATCTTCAAGCCACGCCAGAAGTGTTGAAGAAGCGCCTCAAGAAAAAGAACGCGTCGAGCGAGAAGGCCATCAGCGAGGATTACCTGATGGAAGTGGTCAAAGCCTACGAACACTTTTTCTTCCACTACACGCAATCCGACCTGCTGATCGTCAACACCAATGAGATCGATTTCGTCGACCGCAACGAAGACCTGCAGGAACTGCTGAAAAAAGTCTCCGCCCCGATCAAAGGCACACAATACTTCCTGCCGCTCGGCGGACAGGATGCAGCCAGCGCATAGCGAGTCGCTGGTCGAATCGTCGGTGGCCGAATCGACGTCGGTCGAATCGACGTTGGTCTTTCCTGTTCTAATGATGGTGCGGCGCTGAGTGCTATCCTTCGCGGAAATGCAAGCGTCGGAGCGTCCTGCTCCGCCGCTTGGTGTTCCGCGCGCCGCTGAATCAGCAGTGGCGGCTATTTCTGCTCGGTACGGCCATGGGATCCGCCACCGTGTGATCCGCCACCATGTGATCCGCCACCGCTACCGTGGGATGCGCTGCCACGCGAGGCTGTCGTTCGGGAAGCGCCACGGGACGCGCTGCTGCGCGCGGTTGTGGCGTGAGAAGCAGCGTGGGACGTGCTACCGCGTGCCGCTGTGGTATGCGAGGCACCGCTGCGTGGTGCGCTATTGTGGCTCGTGCGCACTGTCGATACGCCGCGTCCACGATTGCCGGCAGACTCGCGCCCCCCTTCGTTTCCACCGCCGCCACGGTAGGACCCTCCGCCGCCGCCGCTGAAGCGATGATCGCCCCAGCCGTGACCATAGCCCCAGTTGGCCCAAGGGCCCACGCCCAGGAAGATGCCGCCATAAAAATAGCCCGGCCCATAAAAGCCCATTGGTGCGCAGCTGTATGGCGCATAGTCATAGTAGCCATAGGAACAGACGGGCGGAATGATGCTGATTGCAATTTGTGCGTTAACCGTTGGCACCAGGGCCAAGGACGCGAGCAATGCTGTCGTACTGGTCAGAAGCAGACTGAGCTTTGACAGTTTGTGAGCCCAAGGGCCCAAATTCTTTACTTGCAACATTTTGTTGCCTCCGGTATTTCCGCTTTTGATGAACGGTGTATTCCCAGTATCAGGCGCTTCGTCGCAGATAGATGGTCAATACAGACCGTCTCCCGCAGTGCCGGTTCTTTGGAGGCAAAAGGGCATTTCTTGCGCCATTTGGATCCCGGACCAATCCCCTATCGACCACCGCCCCTTTTGCAGCTATAATTCGCCCAGCGTCATCCAACTGCTGTAGGGCGACGCGCACAGGCTCTATCCGCCCGGTTTGCGGAGGGGCACTGGAGGATATCGTGAGTCTTGCACCGATCGGCGAACCTCGCCACAAATTCACCACTGCTACTCTCCGCGAAAAAAAGATCCTTCACGAACCCATCACTTGCCTGACCACTTACGACTACGCCACCGCGCGCCTGGTCGATGAAGCCGGAATCGATATCGCCCTCGTCGGCGATTCCCTGGCCATGACCATGCTCGGCTACGAGAACACGCTTTCGGTCACGGTCGACGAAATGCTCCATCACGTCCGCGCTGTCAGGCGTGGAGTAAAACACGCGTTGCTGATCGCCGACATGCCCTACGGTTCGTATCACGCGACCTCAGAAGAAGCCATCCACAACGCCGCCCGCTTCGTCAAAGAAGCCGGCGCAGAAGCCGTCAAAATTGAGGGCGGAGAAAAGCGTGTCGAAGTGATTCGTCGCGTCATCGACGCCGAGATCCCCGTAGCCGGCCACATCGGCCTCACACCTCAATCGGTGAATGTGATGGGCGGCTACAAGGTCCAGGGCAAGACGCTGAATGCCATTGAGCAGTTAATGCGCGATGCGGTTGCGCTCGACCGCGCCGGCGTCTGCTGCATTGTGCTTGAAGGCATTCCGCGCGAGGTCGCAGCCATGATTACCGCGGAAGTCGAAACGCCCACCATCGGCATCGGCGCCGGCCCCGATTGCGACGGACAGGTGCTTGTCTTCCACGATCTCGTCAACCTGACCTTCGGACATCCCGCAAAATTCGTCCGCCGTTATGGAGACGTCGCCGCGCTGATCACGCAATCCGTGCTTGCCTTCAAGGCCGATGTGCTTTCGCACCAGTTCCCCAGCGACGCCGAGAGCTACCACTTGCCGAAAGAAACGCAGGCCGCACTCGAAACGGTACTCCACCGCAAACAGGCGATGCGACGATAGACAATAGACGATAGATAATAGACGATAATATTGGTCGGAGAAACCAGTGCGAGATGCCGTGCCACTCACGCCCACTGCCCTTCTGCTCACCTGCTCCGTGCTAGCCTGCGCGATGCTCGCTGGTTCCCTGCTCAACTGTTCCCGGCCCCCGCAGCCTTCGCCTGAAACTCGGGCGGAAACGCGGCAGCCCACCGGCCTTGAGCAAATCCCCGCGCCCGACCCCAAACAATATCCTCCGTTCAGCAACATGGCCAGTTGGAAGAACCCGTACCTCGTGGTTCGCGAGGATGGTATCGGCTTCGTCGATCTTTCCAATCGCGAGGTTCACATTCTGACGGTGGAGCAAATTCCAGCGGAGTTGGCAGCTTTGCCTTCGAGCGCATGGCCCTACGGCCGCGTCGTGCTGGTAGCGCAAGCCTCGCCGAAGGATCCGCCCGAGCAGACGAAAGCGGACCTGCGCAAGAATCGCGCTCTGCTGCTTGGAACTCTCAAAGAATTGGGCGTGCAATTCCAAGAGGCCCCCTGAATTCTCTTCTCTCGCCCGAAATATGATCGTCTGCACCACCATCCCCGACGTTCGCGCAGCCTGCCATAACGCACGCGCAAGCAGC
>PMSZ01000301.1 GCA_003168235.1 Acidobacteriaceae bacterium | reverse complement strand
GCGCATGAACGGTATCGTCCCTCCGGCGAGCCGCGGATAATCGGTAAGCGATAAACGCTGAAGCTTATTTTTTTGCCGGCGGATGATGTTTCTTCCAGTCCACTCCGTCGCGTCCGCCGTGCTGCGCGATCTCGGTGAGGATGAGTTCCGCCGTCAGGCGGCGCTTTGTGAGATGCGCGGCGATTCGCTGCCTGGCTCTTTTCGCTGGAACCCTCGGATCGAGAAACACCAGCACCGACGGTCCCGCGCCGCTCAGCGCCGCGCCCAGAATGCCGGAATCTCCAGTAAGTTCTTTGAGCGCGGGCAGCAGCGGACAAAGCGGCGCACGATACGGCTGATGGATGCGGTCTTCGAGCGCCGACGGCAGCAGGTCGCGACGCTCCTGAATAAACGCCGCTAGCAGCAGCATCGAGTTCTGAATATTAGTGACCGCGTCGGCGCGCGAATATTGAAAGGGCAGCACGCGGCGCGCCTGCTCGGTCGAGAGCGGAGCGTCCGGTACCGCGAGCAGCAGCGGCCATTTCCCTTTCGGCTTCACTTCGACCACCTGCGCCTGTACTTGATTCGCCATGCGCGCAACTGTCAGCGCACCCATCCAGCAAGCCGACGCGTTATCCGGATGGTGCTCGCGCATGGAAGCTTCGCCAACAATGCGGTCGTTTTTCCAGCGCAGATGTCCAAAATGAACCGCCAGCGCGATGCCCGCAAGCCGCGCAGCGGCCGACGATCCGCAGCCTCGACCGATGGGAATTTCGTTGTCGATATGGATACGAAGGGGCGCGATCTTGCGATTCTCCGATTCGAGCACCTCGCAGTAGGTGGTGACGATGAGGTGGTTCTCCATGCGTCCGCAGATGTGTGCGTCGCGGCCCTGGGCGGTGACAAAAAAATCGGGCGCACGCTCGGCCCGCAGGCGAAGATGGAAATCGAGTGCCAGGGCGGCAGCGTCAAACGCCGGGCCCAGATTGGCGGACGTCGCAGGCAGCGCCAGGCGCAGCGAGCGGTCCTGAGATGTGGGACGCGATGGCATAATTAAAAACAGTACTCAGCTTTCAGTTGTCAGTTCGCACAACCCCTTTCTCGACTTGCAACTGAAGACAGAGAGGCTCTGCTCGGCGGCCCGAAACGACAGAAATAAAAGGCTTTAGGCCCCGTTTGGCCGAGACAGAATCGATTACGGCCGGCGCCGACGATTGAACTGTGTTTTATACACGTTTTTCGGGCAGAGTGCTACGAATTTCTGCGGAATGATGCCTTTGACAAACCCATGGCTGAATCTCAAGTCCACCGAAACATCACGCGTTTCATTCAACATTGGGAATTTTGAATTCCCTCCGCCGCGTCAAGTGCCGCAATAACGGCCCCGAGATCGGCATCGAGAACAACCGGGCCACGCTGCAAGGATTTCGCCCGCGCCGCCTCACCTTCTTCCGTGACTCCAGTAAATAAATCGCCACGGTGAAACTGAATCGTGAAGTCGGGATCTTTGAGCAGATGCCCGGTCAGGATCAGGACGACCGAATCTCCCGCCTTGACGAAGCCGCTGCGGCGCAGCTTCTTCAGTCCAGCCAGCGTGACCGCGGAGGCCGGTTCGCACCCAATGCCGTCGGCCCCGATTTCGGCTTTGGCGATGGCAATTTCTACTTCAGTCACTTGTTCGACTTCCCCGCCAGTTGCCTGCAGCACGCGCAGCGCCTTCTTCCACGACGCGGGATTACCGATTCTGATCGCGCTTGCCAGCGTGTCAGCGATCATCGGCTCTAATTTCTTTCCGCCAAACTCGCGCACGCTGCGGTAGAACGGATTCGCTCCCTCGGCCTGAATGATGGAAAGCTTCGGCAGGCGCGACATCAGCCTGAGCTCCTGCATTTCGACCAGCGCCTTGCCGATCGCCGAACTGTTCCCCAGATTTCCTCCCGGGACGATGATATGGTCCGGCGGCTCCCAGCCGAGTTGCTCCATCAGTTCGATGGCCGCAGTTTTCTGGCCTTCGATGCGATAAGGGTTCACCGAATTCAAAAGATAAACCGGCTTCTGCCGGACGAGTTCGTTGAGGATGCGCACGCATCCGTCGAAATCGGTGCGAAGCTGGCACGTCAGGGCCCCGTAGTCGAGCGACTGCGAAAGCTTGCCCCATGAAATTTTCCCCTCCGGAATCAGCACCAGGCTCCGCATATTGCCGCGCGCTGCATAGGCGGCCATCGACGCCGAGGTATTGCCAGTGGACGCGCAGGCAACCCAGCGGAATTTACCCTGATGCGCGGCCGATGCAGCGACCGTCATTCCCGTGTCTTTGAATGACGCGGTCGGGTTCATGCCCTGGTGCTTGGCTTGCAGATGATCGACTCCAGCAGCCCGCGCGCATCGCGGCAGACTATAGAGCGGCGTATTGCCTTCGCGCAGCGTGATGACATTTTCTTCGGGAAGATGAGGAAGAAGTTCGCGGAAGCGCCAGACCCCGCTCTGGTCGAGAGCTGCGCTCCTGTCATTGCCGACAGAAATGCGCCGTCTGAGCCACAGATCCTTCAGTGCCGACGGATCATGAGGTGACGGATCAAGGCCCGTTTCACCCGTCCACCCCGGAAAAACAAACTCCAGCAGATCGCCGCATGTAGTGCACCGGAAATCCTGATCAGCGGAATCGGGAGTGGCGCCGCACGCGATGCAACGCAGTCGAGAAACGGGTTGAGCCTTTGGAGTCGTCGACAAGGGGTTCTGATCTGCCGATCTTCATCGGAGCGACGAAAAATAATCGCCCTCCAGACATGATACGGCAGTCGCACTGAATGCCAAGTTACCCTTGGGCTTTCGCGCGTTGCCAGCGCGCGGACGGGGCGTCCGCGCCACCGCGCTAATACGTCGTGCTGTAAATCACGCTGTTGAAATCGTCGTCAGTGTAGTTGAAGCCCGCGCACCAGATCTGGTGGTGACCAGAGACGGCGTGATCCGAACACGATCCCATTTCTGAGTTAGTCGTAACGTCAACCGACCAGGTGTTGCCGCCATCGGTCGAGAAGTACATGCCTCCAACGTCGGTATAAACATTGCCACCGCCAGCCCAGCCGATTTTCTTGGTCAGAAAGAGAATTGAACGGATCGGCCACGGTCCATCCAGCGTCCGGCCGCTCCACGTCGTACCCCCGTTGGTGGTCACGTGCATCCAGCCTTCGACATTCGGAGAAATTTCGCCGCCGCCCACGAATCCATCTTTATCGTTCAGGAAAAAGACCGGGCCGTCGAAAACAGAATCGACCGATGGGCCGCAGGTCCAGTCGGAACCACCCGTCAAACTGGTGCAGAAATTGATGCCCGAGGCGCGAGCGTGCAGGTTGTTGAGGAAAGAGAATTGCGTACCGAACCAACCGCCATCGGGATTGGCGTCAGCGCTGTTCCAATCGGAAATGCCTGCGCCACCATCGCTCGTGTACTCGGCGAGCGTATCGGGATCGCCCTCGACCGGACCCAAAGTCAGCATGAGGCCATTTTGTTTTTTCACGAAGCGGACTTGCTGTAGCCACTCCGGGCCGGTACTCAGGTCGCTGCCCCAGGTTGTGCCGCCATCCTCCGTCCAGCGAAACACGCCGTATGCGCCGCCCGAGCCATCGTAGAAGCCCGTGATAATAACCTTCTTCGCCGTGAGAGCCTGAACGCCGTAGAAGTAATCGCTGGACGCATCGCTCAGATTCTGCTGCGTCCAATTCGTGCCGCCGTCGGTCGGCTTCCAGACCTGTCCTTGCTCACCGACCGCATAACCGATCTTGTCCGTGGGGAAATCAACATCGTGAATAATGATTCCCGGCAAAGTGGCGAGTAACTGCCAGGTATTACCCTGCGCCGCCGCCGGCTGCGCAATCATATGGCTCTCTTGCGCACGCTCGGCGGAAAGCACGTTTCGGGACGAATCGTTTCCAGACGAAGCAGTCGGCAAGGTCTGAGAAACGTGGCGACCGCTGTCGACTGAAGTTTGTGAGAAAGAAAGCGACGCCAGTAACAAAAAGGAAGCGAAACAGACCACCCGGACGCGCATGAGGAATCTCCTGAACTTACCGACCGCAAATGTTAGCACAGGTCCGTTAAATATGCTGTATGCCGCGCGGGACGCCAGATTCGGACGCATTCGCTTCGTCGTCTTCGCCCTCACCGCAAGTACGAGTTCGTCTTGTTCATCCAGTCCGCGCGGGGCGGGTTGAAGACGTCGAAGTCAACCGTGTCCGCTAGCGCCTCGGCGCGGTGCGGCATGTTCGGTGGAATGGTCAGCACTTCTCCCCCATTGACGATGATCTCCTTGCCGTCGATCCAGAACTTGAGCGCTCCTTCGAGAACGAACGTCACCTGTTCATTCGGATGGCTGTGCTCGGGCACGATACATCCTTTTTTCAGCAAGACTCGTGCCAGCATGATGTTTTGACCAACCACATAGTGCAGGCCCAGCAAGGGATTCAGTTCGTCGACCGCGACGGAATTCCACGCCACATGGCGCAGCTCGGCCTTGAGCTTGCCCGTCGGAACCGTGCTCTTGAGAGCGACTTTGCTTAACGGACGCGCTGCTTTCTTTGCCTTCGTTTTACTCGCCTTCATGGCAGATGTCTTTCCCGCGGCGCGTATCAGCTTCTTCTTTTTCATAGCCATAGCAATTGCCTCGTGGCGAATGCCTCTATCAACCATATTACAAACGTTAGTATCCTTGCCGCGCTGCGGCGGCGCAGGTAATCTTAAATCAGGCGGACGATCACCCGAACAGATGCAGAGACACCATTCCAGATTTATATGAAAAAAGATAAATGAAAACGCACCACTATTCCGTTACCGTGCAATGGACTGGCAATACCGGCTCAGGCACGTCCAGCTATCGTGGGTACGAACGCCGGCACCAGATCTCCGCCGGAACAAAACCGCCGATCCCAGGCTCGTCCGATCCCGCGTTTCGCGGCGATCCCGCGGGTTGGAATCCGGAAGAATTATTGGTCGCTGCCATCTCCGCGTGCCATCAGCTTTGGTATCTGCATTTGTGTGCCGAGGCCGGCATCATCGTCGTCGACTACGTGGATTCCGCCGATGGCATCATGGAGGAAACGCCGGACGGGTCGGGACATTTCCAAATCGTGACCCTGCGGCCGAAAGTTAGAGTCGCGCCTGGCAGCGACGTTACGAAAGCGAGAGAATTGCATGGCCCGGCTCATGCCAAGTGCTTCATCGCCAATTCCGTCAACTTTCCCGTGCAGCATGAAGCGGAAATCAAGACGGCCTGAGATTTAAGAAATTTCGACCTCACTTACTTAAGAAAAACGTACCAGGAGAATATGGGAACCGCTCGTTACATCTGGATCGACGATTCTTTGAAGCCCGCCAGCGAAGGCGTAGTGCCGTTTCTCAGCGCCGGAATGCAGTTCGGCTTTAGTGTGTTCGAAGGCATTCGCTGCTATGCGACCGATCAGGGACCGGCGGTATTCCGACTCCACGAGCACGTCGAGCGCCTGATGGATTCCGCGCACATCGTCGGCTTTCGCGAACTGCCGGTGACAGCCGGGCAAGTGAAGACGGCCATCATCCATACGATTGCGGCCAATGAATATTCCGCGTGCTACATTCGCCCCATGATTTACCTCGACGGCGCGATGATGATGACCATCGAGTCCGGCACGCCGCGCTTCGTCGTCGCCGTTTGGGAATGGAACAATTTTTTAGGCGATGAGGCGAAGCAGCGCGGCATCCGCGCGAATGTTGCGTCGTTTACGCGCCTGCACCCGAACATCATGATGACCAAGGCCAAGGTCTCGGGAAATTACGTGAGTTCGATTCTCGCCAAAACCGAATCGAAGCGCGCTGGCTTCGACGAGGCCA
>PMSZ01000538.1:400-4583 GCA_003168235.1 Acidobacteriaceae bacterium | reverse complement strand
CACAATCGAATTTACGTCACCAATTGTCCGGAGGCACTTGACATCCTTCATCAACCGCCGGAAAATAGCGGGAATTCAAGGAAAACCTCCGTCTTTTTCTTCAACTGCCGACACGCTTTATGACGCCTAGCCAGCCGTCGCCATCTCCCGAAAAGAAAGTTACTCCCGAGCAGTGCAAGCATCCGCGCGTGCAGATCGTTTCCCGCAACGAAGATTCCGAATATGTGGAATGTAAGGAGTGCGGGGACGTCTTCGAGTCCAGCGAACTGAAAGACATGGCGATCGAGGAAAAGAAGGAACCTGAGGAAAAGTGAGCCGCGCTCGAACGCGTGTTACCTGACGGCGATCACCGACTTCAGTTACCTGACCTTAATAGCAAGGTTATTCGCCTCATCCACCCAAAACCTCTTCCCTGCTGGGATCACCGTGGTCGCGCTATATTCCGTGATCACAGCTGGCCCTCTCATCGGCCTGCCCGAGACCAGTTGTCCGCGATCGAAAACCGGGGTCATCACGGTCTTATTGTTGTAGATCACCGGTGCGCGTTCCAGCGGCACCACGCGCGACGCTTTCAGCCTGTCCTGCGTCCCCGCTACCTTCAGTTGCAACTGGCGCTGCTTCAGTCGCACGCGCAGCCGCAGCGTAACCAGTTCAATCTCCCTACCGGCGTGGTGATATCCGTAGCGCCGCTGATGCTCCTTATGGAACCGGGCAACCATGCCGGTCGCAACCAACCTCCCCATAGTCGGCACATTGAGTTCATACCCCTGGCCGCGATACCGCAGGTCAAGGCTCCTTTCATACTGAAGAGCCCCACGCCACCGTTCCGAACGAAACTCTTCCCGCGCGGCCGCTTCCAGCTTGCGAAACTCCCTTTCCAGGTTCGCGTGAAATACCTGTGGAGAACGGTCCTGATCGCGGAATCGCCAGAGCACGGTGCGCGAGTAATCCTTCAGCACATCGCTCACCAGGATGCCGAACGCCGAAAGGGCGCCCGGCCGCGCCGGAATCATCACTGTCGGGATCGCCAGCGCCTCGGCCAGTTCGCAGGCGTGCAGTCCTCCCGCGCCGCCGAACGCGACCAGTGCAAACTCCCGCGGATCGTATCCGCGTTCAATGGAAACCACGCGCAAAGCCCGCTCCATGTTCGCATTCACCACGCGCACGATGCCGGCAGAAAATTGTTGCGCCGTCAGCCGCGAGCCTTGTTCTCGCAACCACTCTGAAATGATGCGCCGCGCTCGTTCCAGATCGAGCCTGAATTCGCCACCTAGAAAATGTTCAGGACGGAGTCGTCCCATCAGCAAGTTGGCGTCCGTTACTGTGGGTTCGGTTCCGCGCCCGTAACAGATCGGCCCCGGATCGGCGCTCGCCGATTCCGGTCCCACCCTCAGAGCTCCGCCCGCATCGAATCGCGCAATCGATCCTCCTCCTGCGCCCACGGTGTGAATTTCAAGCATCGGAACGCCTACCGGAAGCCCGGCCACTTCCGCCTGTGCGCCAGCCCGCAGCTCCCCCTGCAGCGCAGCCACATCGGTCGAGGTTCCTCCCATGTCGAATGAGAGTATCCGCTGGAACCCACTTCTGGCAGCCATCGCCGCCGCTCCCACCAACCCGCCTGCCGGTCCCGATAGCACGGTGCGTACCGGTTCTCGCGCCGCCGCTCCCAGCGCCGTGATCCCCCCGCTCGATTGCATGACGAAAATCCGCGGCGCGTTTTGCTTTCGCCTAGCGCGCAATCCGTCACCCGAATTGTTATCTCGCTGACCGACATGTTGCGCGAGTCTTTCCATGTAACTCTGCATCAGCGGCTGCAGATAGGCGTTGACAACAACTGTGCTCGTCCGCTCGTATTCCCGAAATTCCGGCAGAATCCGATGCGAAACCGAAAGCGGCTTCCCCAGGTCCGCCAGTGCTGCGGCCACGGCCAGTTCGTTCTCAGGATTGGCAAATGAAAATAACAATGAAACCGCAATGGCCTCGGGAGCGACTCTGATTATTGCCTCTCGCAGTCTCGTCAACTCGGCGTCCGACGGGCGCTCCAGGATGCGCCCCTTGCAATCCGTCCTCTCCGCGACCCCAAACCGCATCTCCCGCCGGACCAACGGCGCCACTCGATCAAAGAAAAAGTCATACAGCCGAGGACGCGCCTGCCGCCCAATCTCGATGACATCCTCAAATCCCGAGGTCGTAATCAACGCCACGCGGGCGCCTTTGCGCTGCAACAGCGCATTCGTCCCAACCGTCGTACCATGCAGCAACGTAACGGCGGCCCGCGCACCACTCTTTCTCTCAATTCCGCCAGGTCTTTTCGCGGCTCCCCCAATTTGCCTCAGCGCTTCGCCAATCGCGCGCGAGGGATCGTCTGGCGTCGAGAACACCTTGAGCGTCTTGAGCGCGCCGTCCTCCACCCAAACGCAATCCGTGAACGTGCCGCCCGTATCAATTGCGACGCAGAATACCGAACCAGATTCGGGATGAAGCGCAGAATGTCGTGAGCGAGCCATAAACATGGAAGACTATCACCGCAGCCGTCTCCCCCTCAGATTTTCACGGTAGACTTCCACGCCGATTCTTGTTCCCGAAACATAATCCCTTCTCGATCCCGACTGCCGTATCCTAAACATGTGAACGCAAGCACCTGGAAAGCGTGGCTGGTTCCCGGCGGCCTGTTACTGGCGCTCGCGGCCACGCTCGTCAACAGTTCCCTGTTCGTTCAGGTCGCGCCGTCGCTGCCGTTCTACTATATCGGAGTCTTCGCCGCTGGATTGCTCCTAGCCTGGCGCTTCAACTCCAGCCGCGTTCTGTTTTCTCTGCTGACTCTGCTGCTCGCGCATCGCGCAGTCGACTTCTTCTCCGCCAGCCAGCCTCATGCCACTTTTGCCCAAAGACTGCCCTCCGGCGCTGGGCACAATGCCGTAGTTCTCGCCGCGCTGCTTATTCCGGTTAATTTCGTGGTCTTCGCCACCATCCGCGAACGCGGCATCATCATCGGCGGAATCGCGCCTCGCTTCGGATTGCTCTTTTTCGAATCGGTGATCGTCGCGGTACTGTGCCGACCGGAAAACAGTCCCGGCGCTGCACACCCCGGCGCTGCCATCCCGCCCTGGATACTATTGAGTTTTGTGATCGCCATTGCCGTCTTCGTCCGCCGTTTTTTTCAAACCCGCAAACCGACCGAGCCCGGATTTGTCTGGTCGGCAGCTGCGGTTTTCTTGTGGCTCCAGTTCGCTCCGGTTGGCAGAGCGTCCGACGCTTACGTCGCCACCGCAGCTCTCATTCTCGCCGCGTCGCTCATCGAAGCTTCTTACGTCCTCGCTTACCATGACGAACTCACCGGCATTCGCGGACGCCGTGCCTTCAACGAGTCCTTGCATTCTCTCGATCAGCAATATGCGATCGCAATCGTCGACATCGACCATTTCAAGAAATTCAACGACACCTATGGCCACGACGTCGGAGATCAGGTCCTGTGCATGGTTGCGGCCCGGCTGTCTGAAGTCCGAGGCGATGGCCGGGCATTCCGCTGCGGAGGTGAGGAGTTCGCAATAGTCTTCCACGCCATCTCCGCCGAAGAAGCCTTCGACCATCTCGAGTCGCTGCGCCAAATTATCGAAAAATCGACATTTCTGTTGCGTGGCACGGAAAGAAGAGCGGAGAGACTGGCCGAACGCGTCGCCGAAAGCAAAAGCAATTTGCGGAAGCCCCCTGGAGACGATCCGCTGAACCCTGTCCAGAGTGTTCTCTGGAACAATCTTCGCACGAGCAAGTCCGATCGCAGAAAACCCGCCAAAAGAAGGAGCGCCGAAGCGATCCGCGGACCGTCGCCGAGCAACTTATCGTCGGATCGTCTATCAGTAACCGTCAGCATCGGCGTAGCCGAGTCCGGCACGCGTTACCGTCGACCCGAGCAAGTCATCCGGGCCGCCGACCAAGCTCTCTACCGTGCCAAGCACAAAGGACGCAACCGCGTAGAGCTCGCCTCCACCGCTCCGCTTAGCCTCGTCTCAAGCAAGCGTGCCAGGGCTTCGCGACTCTGAACTGGAGAGAGCAAGACTGGCTACCGATCTGCACACAGCCCGTTCTTGGCAAATATTACCGAGACCTTATCAGTGGTAAACTAAAATCCTGCAACGCTGGAGAGGTGGCCGAGAGGCTGAAGGCGGCGGTTTGCTAAACCGTT
>PMSZ01000538.1:0-341 GCA_003168235.1 Acidobacteriaceae bacterium | reverse complement strand
TCTGCATTGCGGCTTTGGCGTCTTCGCTGACCGTCTTGATGTAGCAGGCTTGGGTGACAGCAACATTGCTGTGCCGCAGGATTCGCTGGATCACTAAGTCATCCACGCCCAGGCGATTAAGGTTGGTCGCTAGGCCGCGGCGGAAAGCATGCCATCCGCGCCACGCCGGCAGTACCTTGTTGCGTTCGTATTCGTGTATGGCTCTCCCGTGCTCGGATTCTGGCTTACTACAGATTTCGCAGACATCAAGCGCCGGGAGAATGGCCCTGCGTAAAAGACTGTCGGGATCAATCGCGTTGCCGGCTCCGTTGGAAAAGATCGGCCCCACCTTCGGCTTTCCG
>PMSZ01000343.1 GCA_003168235.1 Acidobacteriaceae bacterium | reverse complement strand
GGAGCGCAGAAAATGCCCCGGCTGCAATGTGGGTGAAGCAGCCGGGGCGTCTTCGGTGAACAACACGTCCCGACCTCGATCCCCGGATCAAGGCCGGTGCTCCTTTGGTGCACCGGAGGAGGGCTAACCACTCGGTGCGTTTAATGGCTAGTATACAGATAGACATTCTATAGATCAAGTCATTTTTACGGAATAATTTTGCAACGCGGCGGTCATCTTGCCGTTCGGAACGGGGTGCCGCAACGCTACCGCTGGTCGAGCAAGCGAACGGTTTCGAGGATGGTATCGCCTGAAATTTCGAGGCTCTTGGGGCTGAGCTTGTCCATGGTGTCTTGCGGCGTGTGATGGAAGACGTTGTGGTAGCCGTAGTCGAGATCGATCACGTCGGCGCTCGGCACACCGCGATTATAAAACGGCAGGTGGTCGTCTTCGATGGGGCCTTGGAGCGCGTAGAAGTGCGACTGGTAGCCCATGCGCTCGGCGGCGGTATAAATCAGATCGAGCAGCCACGATGTGCCATTGGTGTTGCGGATGATGTCGAGGTCGGCATCGCCGATCATGTCCATCACCATGAGCGCCTTGATTTTCTTGAGGGTTCCGTCCTTCTCCCACGTCTCAGCCAGATGACGCGTCCCGTAAAGACTGTCGGTGTCAGTCCAGGTCTTCACGGCTTCTTCACCGTCCGTCCAGACCAGCCAGACGCTGTAGCCATCGCGCTTCTTTGGGCTTGCGCTGTCTCCTGATCTCGCGCCGCGCAGCTGGTTGGCGAACTCGAGCAGGATGGCGGTCGAGGAACCGCCGTCGTTGGCGCCTACGTAGCCGGTGCCGCGCAGCCAGTAATTGGTGTCGTAGTGGCCCATGATGACGATGATTCCATCTTTTGTGCCGGGAAATTTGTCGATGATGTTG
This sequence comes from Acidobacteriaceae bacterium, assembly GCA_003168235.1. Classification (GTDB taxonomy): domain Bacteria; phylum Acidobacteriota; class Terriglobia; order Terriglobales; family Acidobacteriaceae; genus Acidiflorens. Next base: position 4,211 of record PMSZ01000343.1, on the reverse strand, counting down.
CGCACCGGAAACTTCCCTTCCACCGTGTCGGCGGTAAAAGCATCGTCTTCAATCTGGTCGCCCTTGAGATGGTCGAGAATGTAGCGCTCCAGCTTTTTGTGGTTCTCATTGCCCATATAGCGCTCGCCAAAGGCCGTGACTTCGCGCGTGTATTGGAAAGCGCGCTTGGCGTTGATATGCGGAAGCGGAGCGTTATCTGCGGAGGCGGGGATGGGCGCGCCAGTTGCAGATGTTGTTACCTCGGATGCGTACGCTCCCGACGGAGCCGAAACCGGAGCGCCTGATCCCGCCGTCGTTGCCCACCGAGCGTGAGCCGAGCCTCCGTTGCTGCAAGCGATGGTGCTCGCCGTCCCAACCGTGACAATGGTGAGCAGTATTGATATCGCGGAAACCTTCATGATTTTTCTGCTGCCTCAGTCTTGCCGCGTGGCTACGAGTTTTTCTCCGCGCGCTTGTTGCGCTGATTGGGATGCACGAACCAGGCGATTCCGATGCTTAACAGATAGAGAGCGACCATGGGCGCGGCGAAGATGCACATATTCACAATATCGGGCGTGGGCGTGATGATGGCGGCCACGATGAAAATGCCGAGAATCGAATAGCGGATGTTTCGCCACATCCAGCCGGCGCTGACGATGCCCATGAGCGCAAGAAAGAAAACCAGGATGGGCATCTCGAAGATCGCGCCCATGCCGACGACGATGCTCACGAACAATTGCGTGTATTCCTCGATCGTGATCATCGGCTGAAATTCCTTGCCGAAGTCGATGAGAAATGTGAGCGCTTGAGGATAGACGACGCGATAGCCGAAATAGCCGCCGGCCAGAAACAGGCCCACGCTTGAAGCCATAAAGGGCAGCACATAGCGTTTCTCGTGGCGGTAAAGACCCGGCGAAATGAAACACCAGAGCTGGTAGAGCACGAACGGCGAGGACACGAACAGACCGGCAACCGCGGCCACTTTCAGATTGAGATTGAAGGGATCGACGGGATTGAGATAGACCAGCTTGTCAGGCAGCCCGTACTTATGCAGAACGTCGACAATCGGTTTCTGCATATAAGCGATGAGCCGCGATCTGAAACCCCAGCAGGCGAAAAATCCCAGGGCGACGGCGATGGCTGAATAAACGATGCGCTTTCGCAGTTCCTCGAGATGATCGAGGAACCCCATGGCTGGCAGCCCTTTGTCGTCTTTGTCGGATGTCGTCACGGGGGACGAGACGGCTAAATCAGGCATCGGGCGCCACTTTCGAAGCGGGAGCCGTTGCAGCCTCTACGGCCGAAACGGGAGTAGCCCCGTCTGCGATCGCGGTCTGCTCAGCGGCAGACGGTTCCGCAACTGCAGTTTCCGCAACCGCGGTTTCGGCGGCTTCGCGTTTTTGGGCGGAAGGCGGATTGAAGATGCGGTTCGCGATCGATCCGAGCGGCGCTTGTAGCGGCGGCAGAATCTGCTGCCGCGCGGCGCCGGCTTTCCCGTTCACGTCTTTGCCGTTGATGTCTTTCCCACTGATGTCCAGGGCATTCACTTCGGACTCAATCTGCGAGCGAAATTCGTTCGAAGCGCGCCGGAACTCGTTCATCATGCGCGCTACCTGGCGCGCGATCTCCGGCATTTTCTTGGGGCCGAAAAGAATCAGCACCAGAAAAAACAGGAAAATCATTTCGCCCGACATGCCAGAACCCATGTCACTATCATAATGCGGGAGGAGCAGGGTGACCACTGAACAGCCAGCAGGAGACAATAAATTTACACAAGCAGATTTACAGAAGTTCGTTCGTAGAAGCTCGACAGAAGCAGGTTTACAGAAACTCGTTTTATGGGGAGTCGATGTTATAGAGAGCTCGATGGAGAACCGGGCGCGAACGCCCGGCTTCTCCATCTTCAATCACGCGATCACGGTGCGGGGATTATCTGAAGGTATAGCCGATCGATGCGCCGACGCGCCCGAAGTGATCTCCGGCATAGTCGGTGTTGTTGTTGACCCAGTAATACCGAGCCTCGGGACGGACGAAAAAGCCGCCCTTGAGATAAATCTTGAGGCCTCCGCCGAGGTCGACATCGAAGTGATTGCTGGAACCAACCGGGCTGGTTCCACCGCATTGGCTGCCTTCGCCGAAGTTACATTCGTAGATGTGAGTGTCTAGCGCGCCGACACCACCCACCAACTCCAAGTTGACATGGCTCGCGAGTTTGGGAGAGTAAACGGCGTTGAAATTGTAAGTAACCGGGCGATAGTTGATGCCCTCAATCCCTAAATAGTTTTGGCTCTGGGACGCCTTCCAGAAAACCTCGGCCCCGACGCCAACATTGTGCCAGAAAAGCACGTCGCCGCTAACACCAGGAAACGCGCCACCGGTCAGCGACGGGGCGGTATCAGTGGCCGCCGGCGCTATGGTCGTGCTGACTCCGAATGCGATGTCAATCTTCTGAGCTTGTGCAAAATTCGAGAGCGAAGCCACGACAAGGCACGCAAACGTCGAGAGGATGGCAGTGCGCAAGGTCTGTTTCAAAGAAAAACCTCCGTTTGAAAATATTGGGTTTCAGACGGTTTGGATGCAAAATGCGCGCGCGGCGCTGCAACGTCGAAGAGTTTTACGAAATTTAGGCTGGCTGAAGGCCATGTACTACCATGTCTTAGGTCGACGGCCGCGAAGCCATGGGATGCCAGGTTATATCCGCCGAGGCGAAGATATGGCGAATAACTCGTTGGCTTGCGCCTTAGTAAGCGAGCAGGATGCGCAGATCGCGAAGATTGTTTCCAGTGGGGCCGGTCATGACCGCGTCGCCGAGCGCCTCAAAAAGAGGATAGGCATTGAAAGCAGCGAGCGCATTCCGCGCCGCATTGGCTTCACCGCTGCGAGCGGCACGGTCGAGGGTGCTGCCATCGACGACCGCTCCGGCCGCTGGACTGTTTCCGTCGATGCCGTCGGTGCCGGCACTTAGAACAGTTATGTCCTCTCCCGCTATTTGTTCGGCGCAGGCCAGCGCAAATTGTTGGTTGCGTCCGCCGACACCCCCGTCGCGGACAGTGACCGTCACCTCGCCGCCGGAAATCAGGCAGACGCGCGACGCTGAGCGGCGCAATTCCCGCAAGCGATGGAGCAGATGGCTGGCAGCTTTGTCATAAGGCCAGTCGTCGCACGAATTGTCTACATCGACGGCAAAACCGGCGCGGGTAGCGGCTGCGGACGCTTGATCGATGGCAACCTGGTTGGAGAGCACGGTCCACCAGCGTGCGCGCACGAACGCAGGGTCGTCGGATTTCGGCGTCTCCTCAAGAGCATGCTGACGAAACAACCCGGCAACCGACTCCGGAAATTGGCTTACGAGATGGTATTTTTCCGCGATTTGATCGCAATCGTGAATTGAACTCGAATCGGGCATGGTCGGTCCCGAGGCAAGAGCATCGGGAGTGTTGCTGGGCACATCGGAAACCAAAATCGAAACCTGCTGCGCGGGATAGGCGGCCTGGGCGAGGCGCCCTCCCTTGACGGCGGAGAGATGTTTGCGGATGGCATTGATCTCCGCGATGGGCGCGCCGGAATGGACCAGCGTGCGGTAGGTGGCGGCAAGATCGGGCAGCGAGATTTCGTCGTCAATCGGCCGTTCGACCAGCGACGACCCGCCACCGGAAATCATAAAGATGACCAGAGCAGCGGAGTCGAGACCTCGCAGCGACTTAAGAATGGCATCGGCGGCACGAGCGGATTCAGCGTTCGGAGTCGGATGCCCTGCGAGAAAATAGCGAAAGCCGCGAACTTGATTTGTCGAGGCTTGGTTTGTCGAGGCATGATCGATCGCAGCAGAGTTGATCGCGGCAGAGTTGATCGAAGAAAGATCGGTCGATGAACCGTTCCCTTCCGGCGAGACTACGATGCCTTCAAGGCTGCCACCGATTTGCGCTTGAAGCGCGTCCGCCATGGTGTGCGCCGCCTTCCCGATGGAAACCACGAAAACACGACTGTAGGAATCGAGAGGATGCAGATCGTCGCCGATGCGGAGGACGCGGCGTTCGCAATGCACGTGGCGCGCGAAAGCGGCTTCAATGGAGGCATTCTTGAGCGTGGAGGCGAAAATCTCACCGGCAGTTGCGCGCATACAAGCGAATTGCTGCAAGCGATCGGGAGTGATCTCCGGCATGTTGGGAAATTATAGAGAACGCCGCTGGAATTTCGCGTCCTCCGAATGACAGGCAAAAAAGCGAGGGCCG
>PMSZ01000373.1 GCA_003168235.1 Acidobacteriaceae bacterium | reverse complement strand
TGGACGGCCTTGAGGCTGAAGCCTTCGGCCGTCAGGTACTCCTGCACCAAAGAGCACAATTCGACATCGTCGTCTATGACCAGTACGTGATCCATTCTCTTAACCATCTAACACCTTCAGTTGGCGCCACGCGGTAAAGATTTGTGATTACCGATCCTAGCTCCTGGCCCCTCGCTGCTGGCTTCCAGGCAAGCGCGATTTGGACACAAGAGAGCCAGAGCCGGAGGCCTCTTCATTTCTCTCCACATCTCTTCACAAAACGCTCTTTACAAAACTTTACCGCGATTGACCGACTCTTTACCGCATATTTTCGTGGATGGTGTTCTTATCTTCAGTAAATGTTCTTGGTAAATGTTCGGGCGCCCGAACCAGTTGAGATCGAAAACAGTCTTGAACAGGAGAAACGTCATGAAATCAATTCGTATATTTGTCGCCGTGGCCGCCGTTTTGTTGACGGTAGCCGCGATGGCGCAAGGCCCGCGCGGTTTTGGCGGCCCGGATGGTGACTTCCATCACATGCTCCAACAACTGGATCTAACCAGCGACCAGCAAAGCCAGGTCAAGGCGATCTTTGAAAAAGAAAAGCCCACCTTGCAGCCGCTGATGCAGGCAATGCGCGCAAACCACACCGCAATGAGCACTCTTGAGGCTAGCGGCACCTTCGACGAGGCCAAGACGCGCGCCCTGGCTACGCAGAATTCGCAGACCATGGTCGAACTGCAGGTCGAGCACGCTCGCATTAAGTCTGAAATCATGCAGGTTCTTACTGGCGATCAGAAGGCCAAACTCGCGCAGATCCAGGCCGATCATCAAGCGCGCATGAGCCAGCGTGCTCCAGCTCCGCCTGACCAGGATTGACAGCACTGACGACGAATAGCTTTGCCTTGGGGTCTCTCTCCAACCCGGGTGAGGAACGGAACCTGCAATCTCCGTCCCTCACCCGGCTTTTTACCCGGTCTTCAGATTTAGAGAAGCACATATAGAGAAGCCGAACGGAGAAACCGGATGGAACACGCCGACCTGCTGTACTCGGGATTGATGTTCGCTGCCGGCATGTTATCGCTGTGGACGGTTTTGCTGCTCACCGCAGCCATTGTGGTCCTGGCGCCGCGGCTGCGAAAATCCGCAACCGGCGCTGCTACAATCTCATCTACAAGAGGTCTCGCGGAGCGTTTCGCGAATCATCATTTCGAACAGCATGGTGCCGAAGAAGCTACGCCCGCTCGTTCCCTATCTCAAGCGATATCGGGGCGGCCTCATTTGGGGAGCACTGTGCGTCCTGCTGACCAACGGAATTGCGGTCCAGTTTCCGCAGGTTTTGCGGCACGCTATCAACGATCTTCATTCCGGCGTGACCAGCCAAAAACTGCTCAAGTTCGCCCTGGCGATCATCGCCGTCTTTGTCGCCAAGGGCATCTTCCAGTTCCTGACGCGGTGGATCGTCATCGGCATTTCCCGCGACATTGAGTTCGACCTGCGCAATGATCTGTTTGCGCATCTTGAACGCCTTTCTCATTCCTATTACCAGCGCAACCGGACCGGCGACATCATGGCCCGCGCCACCAACGACCTGAATGCGGTGCGCAACCTGCTCGGGCCGGCGATCATGTATTCGGCAAACACCATCGTTTTTACCGCACTGGCGGTCGGCTACATGCTCAGGATCAGCCCCAAGCTGACCATTTTCGCTTTCCTGCCGCTACCGGTTGCCAGCATTGTGATCCAGTATTTTGGCCGCCGCATTCACGAGCGCTTCGAGCGAATTCAGGCCATGTTCTCCGACATCTCGGCCCGCGCACAGGAAAATTTCTCGGGCGCGCGCGTGATTCGCGCCTATGTTCAGGAGCAGGCTGAGATCGCCGCGTTCGAAGGGGCTAACCAGGAGTACATCCGCCGTAGCCTGGGCCTGGTGCGTTTGATGGGAATGTTGTGGCCGACGCTGGAGCTGATGCTCGGCATCGCAGTGGTCATCGTTCTGTGGCTGGGCGGGCGGCAGGTGCTGGCTGGGAAGATGAATGTGGGCGATTTTGTGGCCTTCAACACGTATATGGCGCAACTGATGTGGCCGGTCATTGCGCTGGGATGGGTGATCAACCTGTTTCAGCGGGGCACGGCATCGATGACGCGAATCGAGGAGATATTTTCCCAGAAGCCTGAGATTGCGGATGACCCACAGATCGAAACCCGGTTACCCGATGTTATTCGCGAAATCGAGGGCGAAATCGAGTTCCGCAATCTCAACTTTGGCTATGACGGAGTGCCGGTCCTCAAGGACATTAACTTGCGAATTCCTGCTGGCTCGAGTCTGGCCATCGTCGGGCCAACTGGATCGGGCAAGACGACGCTGGTCAACCTGATTCCGCGGATCTACGATGCCGCGGCAGGATCGGTTCTGATCGATGGGCGTCCCATTCGCGAGTACGCGCTCGACTCTTTGCGCCGCCAGATTGGCTTTGTTCCGCAGGAGACATTTCTGTTCAGTGACACCATCCGCGAAAATATCGCCTACGGACTCTCGCAGGAAGACAGCACAGCATCGCTCGACGAGATCAAAGCCGCGGCCGAAGCCGCCAACATTGCGAACGACATCGAGGGCTTTCCTGACGGCTATAACACGATGGTTGGCGAGCGCGGCATCACGCTTTCCGGAGGGCAGAAGCAGCGCACCGCGATCGCTCGTGCCTTGCTGCGCAGCCCGCGTATTCTCATCCTCGATGACGCGCTGTCGAGCGTCGACACGCACACCGAGGATAAAATCCTCAATCACCTTCGCGAGATCATGCGCGGACGCACGACCATCTTCATTTCCCATCGCGTTTCGACCGTCCGCAATGCCGACCGCATTGCGGTTCTGCACCAGGGACGCATCGTCGAACTGGGCACCCACGATGAACTCATTGCGCGGAGCGGTTATTACACCGATCTCTATAACAAGCAGCTTCTGGAAGAAGAACTGGCCGAGGTTTAACCCAGCCCTGGATGGGCAACCTGCTTTGATAGACGCCGATCCAATGTCGGCGATCGAATGTCTGCGATTCAGTGTCAAATTCCCGTCTTAGGAGCAAACTAATTCCCCGGTGATACAACCCGGCGCGGAATTACTTGCTCAGACAAGGAGAAGCATAGATAATGCTTCAAGCCCCGCAATCAATCTGCTGCACCACGGAGTCACCATGCGAAGTCCGCGACCGGCCTTGCAAGTTTCGTCTTTCGTTTCGCCGATCGGTGTTTCGGCGATCGGTGTTTCGGCGATTATTTCTTGCCTCCTGATCTCGTCCAGTCTCGCTTTCGGCGCGACGCCGGACCGCATTACGAGTCCGATCGATACCGGCAAAATGGTCCAACTCCATGGGGGCGTTCCTCTGAAGGCGAAGCCGCAATACGATCAGGGCGGAGTCGATTCGTCGCTGCCACTCAGTTACATGACGCTGCTGACGGTGCCGTCGGCGAGCCAGAAGAAGGCACTGAAGGTACTTCTGGCCGAGCAGCAGGATCGGCACTCACCTCTGTACCACCAGTGGCTCACCCCCGAACAATATGCCGAACGCTTCGGCCTGAGCCCGAGCGATCTGCAAAAGATCACGGCGTGGCTGCAGTCGGAGGGCTTTAGTATTATCAGCATTGCGCGCGGTGGCAACTTTGTCGTTTTCAGCGGGACCGCGGCCCAAGCCGAAGGCGCATTTAAGACGCAGATCCACAACTTTGAGGTTGACGGGAAAAAGAACTTTGGGAACACCAGTTCGCCTTCGGTTCCTGCCGCGCTGTCGGGAATCGTGACTGGCGTCCGTGGGCTGAGCAATTTCAAGCCGAAACCGAATTTCAAGCTCAGGAATTCGCAGTACACGTACACCACATCGGGCGGCAGCAATCGGTATCTAGCGCCGGGCGATATCTCAACGATCTACAGTATTAATCAGCTCTACGCGCTTTCGCCTTCGATCGACGGTAGCGGACAAAAGCTGGCGGTCGTGGGCCAGACTGACATTTACCTGGCCGATGTGGTTGACTTCCGCAGCACTTCTAGTCCCACGGGATTCGCTCTGCCCGCAATCACCGGCTGCAACACGGGCGGTTCCGGGCTCGTGACCAGCTGCGGCACCGCTTCCACCAACTATTTGCAATACATCCTGATTGG
>PMSZ01000124.1 GCA_003168235.1 Acidobacteriaceae bacterium | reverse complement strand
GAAGCCCTGCTCGCGATTATCACTGTATGGCCGCATGACAACGGGGTCCCTCATAGTCTCGAGTTAGTGCTGGGTCCTGAAGCCAATCCTACCTCCGTAGATTTTCCATTTTCAACTTTTTCCGCTGGCGGCCTTTCGCAGACCGACCTCAGCGATATTGACTACATCTTTATCCAAGTGCAGGACGGCGTCTCCGCTAGTTGGGGAATAACTGCCTTTCAGGCGATCAACTAGCCGACACGACGATCGTTTAGCCGCGACCATACATGATCTCAGCAGCGACTCCCCGAAGAACGGCTATCTCAACAAGCGAGGGCATCAAGAAGTTGGCACATATATTGGCAGTTCGCAGCAAATACTCGGAGGACACGATGAGGAACGCAGCGCTCGCTTTGAAACTCTTGCTGACCGGTCTGACGATTGCCTTCGCTGGATTGCCTTTGACCGTGCGAGGCCAGACGAAAGGCGAAACAGAGCAGCAGGCAATCGTGGCGGTGGTAGACCGGTTCATGGACGGGTGGAACCGGCATGACGCGAAGGCGTTCGTGGGAGTATTTGCCGAGGACGCCGACTTTAGCAATATTCGGGGCGAAGGCGCGAGCGGACGATCGAAAATTGAAGAGTTCCACACACCGATGTTCGCGACCATTTTTAAGAACAGTCACCAGAGCTATACGGCCACCAAGACCCGGTTCATCCGTCCCGATGTGGCGGCCGTGGATGTGCGTTGGGAGATGACGGGTGCGACGGATGCCCAAGGAAATCCGCGGCTCGATCGTCGAGGATTGTTGAATTTTGTTATGGCGAAGAATGACGGGAAGTGGCAGATCCTGGTCATGCACAACCTGGATTTGACGGCGTTGCCACCCTCGAACTCGGGAAATCCGGCAACGAAAAACCCATGAGCGCAAACACAATGTCCATTGCCATCAAAATGCCATCAAAACCGAGTAAGTGCTGAGTATCCGACGCGGAATTCCGGAGAGTACCATCCGGCGACGCAACACTCCAGCGAGTGCCGGTTGCCGGACTCTTAACCGCGCTCTCCTCGAATTTGTGTTTGTGGCCACCATTGGGATTTCGTAAGTGTCGCTGATGTTAATTGCGATTCTTGCCGTCAGAAAGTTTCAATAGATCTACCACAAAGTTATTCCGAGCCAGAAGCGACTACGAACAAAACCTTCCGTTTGGAATCGCCCAAACTGGAACTTCCGACGTGTCAGTGAGCTTTGTAGGAGTGGGGCCACAAGTCGTGCACGTATATGCTTCGGCTAACCGTCCCGCCGTTAACACCATCGCGGTGCCGTTCACAGTCGCAGTGTCGTACACAAACACTTTGGTTGGCGTAGACGTTGACGCGTTCGGGTAAGAGACACCGGTTACACGATGCAGGCCATCATACGTGAAACAAGCTACATTGCCGATCGCGTCAACTTTCTCGACGAGTCTTACCGCGCGCCAAGGATTCGGGTTGAAGGCGGGAAGTGCTTTCAGAGATGTGTGGGAAGATCTGCAGATGTGCGGCGACAAATCTGCGGCTCTATATTTTGGTTTCCGTTGTTGCGATGGCTAGTAACGGAAGTTAGAAAATCATTTTCGTCGCGCGATCAGATGGCCCGTACCTTAATCCTCGAATCAATTCTCGAAACCCGGGTCAGGTTCGAACTCCTTGCTTTCTCCAGTTGCAATTCAAGGCATCTCGGTATGAGGGTCGATGTTTTTGAGGAGAGGTTCCTTGGTTTGAGCTGTGGACTCAGCCGCGAGCGATGGCAGCTTTGCGTGCGACGAGGAGGTATCCTTTGGCCTTGGCATCCGCTTCGATCGCGGCTAGGTTCGCATCTCCCTCCGTCGTTTGTCCTGCTTTCATTTCGATTTCAGCCAGCGTGAGACGAGCGTCGAGTTCAACAATGCGATAGCCCAGATCTCGCGATTTGGCGATGACGACAGCCAACTCTTTTCGTGTCGCAATCGCGGTGAAGTGAGCAGTATTTTTTTGGGTGGTCTCGATGCGAGCGGCAGCGATAGCGGTTCGCCAGCGGACTTCCGGATTCTGGGTCTTGGCGGCCAGGGTCCGAGCCTGTTTCATGGCTTCTCTTGCTGCTGGCGCTTTGCCCTCGGCGAGCAAAGCGCGAACGAGGAGACACCAGGCACCGGTTTCGTCGTCGCGCGCCTTTTCTTCTTGAAAAACGTCGATGGCCTGCCGTATCGCTGCCTCTTGGTCCGGCAACGAGCGTCCCTCTTCCAGCGACAACTCCGCGAGCCCGAGCTGGGTTTGGGCGATTGTAAGTTTCTCGCCCGCCGAGGTTCTTATGACTAGCGACTGCTCATACATCTTGCGTGCGCCCGAAAAATCGGCCTCCTGAAGCAGGAGACCACCCAGACTCCACATGGAGTAGGCGCTCGAAAGATCGCCGTTCTTCTGCCAGATGGCGAGAGATTGTTCAAATCCTTGCTTCGCGCCGGCGAGGTCACCCTGTAATTGGTGCACGCTTGCGATGTTGTAGCCGGCAATGGTAATGCGCCCCGTGTCCTCCCGATCCAACTCCTGTGACTCCTCATAGAGTTGGAGCGCGTTTCTCAGATCCCCTTGAGCTACGCGGTCGTCGGCGATGTTCGCGAGAGCCTTCGACTGGGCGTTCTTGTCGTCAACCAGACGAAATCCGGCCAGTGCCTGACGATGCATTTTCTCGGCGGTGGCGGGATCACCCTGGGTTTCATAAATCAAGCCGAGGTTGTTGAGCACGCCCGCGGCACCGCGCTCCGAGCCTACTTCTCTAAAGAGCGTCTGAGCCCGTTGGTATAAACGGATGGCCTGGGGTACATCTGTCGCTGCCAAAACATCCGCCGCAGCGCGCAGAGTCGCCGCTTCTCCGTGCCGATCGCCCGCCGCGGCGTAAATGTTGGTGGACTCGCGGCAGGCGGGCATCGCATTTTCCTTTTGCTCCGTGTGTGAGAAAACCCAACATTGGCCCCAGCGTGCGTGAGCCAGGATCAGACGCGATCCTGCGGCCCTCGCCTTCTCCACGGCTCGCGACAGAGGCTGCTCTTGCTGCTTATATTCGCTCAGCGCGTCCCAGGCTGCTGCCTCCTGTAAATCAATACGGGGATCGTCAGAAGAGGGAGGCGAAAGCTTGCGCAGGGACATGACCGTGTCCAGAGCGTCGTGCGCCTTGCTGGCGCGAATCTCGGCGGTTGCCAACATGAGCCCGTAGTCAGCGTTGTCAGGGAACAAAGTGAACAGAGTGCGGTAAATTTCGATCGCCTTGTCATATTCGTGACCGATTTCGCGATAGCGCCCTTCCACCAGCAACTTCTCCTCGCGCGAAAGATTGGCCGACAAATCGTAAGCTTGCCGCGCCTCCGGTTGCGCCTTCTTGTCGTAACCCAGCAGCGACCAAGCTTCGGCCAGCGCGGAGTGGGCGAGAGCAAACTTTGGATCGGCAGCGATCGCCTGCTGCAGAAGCTCTCGAGCTTCCAGGGCATCGAAGACACGCAACCGCGCGAGTCCCTCCGAGTAAAGGCGGGTGGCATCACGATTGGAAGGCAAGGAGGCGCGGACACTCACCGCTTCGACGGGAGAAACCGCTTCCACGCCCAGCTTTTCGCGCAGCCGCGAACCCGCCTGCGACACCATATCGAAGAGGTCCGCCTCGCTTCCGGTCACGGCGACGTCGGCAATCGTTTCTCCGGCAGCCGTATCTTGAAGTCGCAGGTCAAGCCGGATCTGAGTGTCAGGTTTTTCGCCCAGCGCTGTGTAGGAGCCGAGAACGATCAGGTCACTATCCAGATTCCGGCGCAGCCGCGACAATGTATTCCGCGAAAGGCTGTCGGTATCGGGCAGCGGAAGTTCGAGTTTCGTCCGCGCGACATCTTCGCCGGAAACCAGGCGCAGCTTTTCTCCGGCCAACAGTTCGGTGCTCAACATTTCCGCCAAGGCTGTGGATAGCCAAGCCTCTTCTGGGCGGCCCGACAAGTTGCGGAAACCGAGGACCGCAATCGAACGGCGCGGCGCTCGCACGGATGAGGCGGAATGCGTCGGAGGCGCTGGGGGGTGAGTTTCTCGCCATACGTAGACCCCGGCCAGCGCGATTGCGGCGACCAGGAAAAATGCGACCCGCTTCGTCAGCAACCGACCCCGGTGGGCCGGCAGACCCAGCACTTCTTTTTTCTGACTTCTCTCCTGGGTAACGATTGTGGTTTCGACCGTGTGTTGCTGAAGAACGAACCCGGCGGAGGAACTGGCCGCGTCGGTTATCACTCCGGTGACGGCGGTGGGACGTTCCGGCGCGATCGCCGTCACCGGCGAAACAAACTGATATCCCCGCCCGGGCAGGGTGACGATGTAGCGATTGTCTCCCGGCTTTTCATCGAGCGCTCGCCGGAGCACGGTGATACTTTGCGCCAGGCTGTTCTCGTCCACAAAAGTATCGTGCCAGACATTCTTGATGAGTTCGTCGCGGGTGAGAGCCCGTCCCTGGTTCTGCACCATATAAAGGAGCACATCAAACGCGCGAAAGTTGAGCGGGATGATCTCCGCCTGCCTGCGCAGGGTGCGAGACAGAGCGTCCATCCTGAACTCCCCGAATTGATATATCCCATCTTCCTTCAATGACATAGAGACAATTCAGAGATTTTCAAGACCTTTCAGAACGGTTCACTGGTGTTTTTCGGGGGACTCCGGCACATTCGCGACCGGTAGGCAGCGAGAAACCGATGCAACAACTTTACCAATGGTGCCGCCGGTGGACAAGCCTCTTCCGCTCGAAGAAGTCGGATCCCGGCGCGAGCCGAACCGTGTGCAAAGAGACAACGGTGCACCGACAAAGGACGACTGTGCTGGTGTCTGGTTCGTCGATGTCGAGTGCGGCGACGGCCTTCGATAGCTGCCCGCTCTGCGGACAGAAATTATCCCCGCAGGAAGCGGAACAGGCAAAACCTCGCCTGAGCGGAGGGCCCGATGCCGCATGACGAGTCGCCGCAATAAGGGCCGAAGTGGAAACGCGCTCGAGTTCAAGAAAGCAATTCAATTTCAGGAGGACAGTATGAAATTCACATTGAGAACTTTGCCCACAACGATTCTTTGCGTTTCTCTGGCTTGTGGGGCGGCGCTGGCCCAAGCTCAGTCGCCGGCGAGCGGAACATTCAACCCTCGCCACGAACTTGCTTCCATAATGAGAGCCCAGCCAAATAGTCAGGCCAATCATCAGACACAAGCTCCAAAACAAGGCTCGTCTGATTTGAGCCTCACCTTCGGGATGATCGACTTCCCCGGACAACCGGCCAGTGACGCGTCGGGCATCAACGACAAGGGCGAGATTGTAGGCGGATATGGCTCAGCCTTTGATAGTGCTTTTCTCTTGAGAGGCACGAAATTTACCCAGATCTCCTACCCGGGCGCAGCATGGACTGACGCCTACGCGATCAATGATGCCGGAGTAATTATCGGTGGGTACGGTACGTCACTGACAGATGCCCAGGGATTCGAACTTACCGGCAAGGCTTACTCGGCCATCAACTACCCGGGCGCGGCTTCGACCTATGCCCTCGGGATTAACAAGCACGGGGATGTCGTTGGTGCATGGGAGGCCGAACCCGACAACTACCCAGAAGAAGGCTTTCTCCTTTCTAAGGGCACGTTCACGAATATCGCCTACCCCGGCGCGATCGGGACTATCGCCTATTCGATAAACGCTGCGGGAGCGATCGTTGGGACTTACGGAAACAGTGATGGCAGCACCCATGGATTCCTGTTCCAGAATGGCACCTATACAACCATCGATTATCCCGGCGGCTACTCGCAGAACTACCTCGCGGTTATCAATGACAACGGTGTGATCGTCGGTGGCTACGGAGACCCCGTGACTTTGAACGGTGCGCCGTGGGACTGGGAGTACTGCTTCGTATACCAAAACGGCCAATTCACCCAGTTCGTCGCCCCATTCGGACCTCCGGTCGTGACCATGGTGTACGGCCTCAACAACAAAGGGGACGTGGTGGGCGCTTACGCGGACAGCAGCGGGACCTGGTACGGCTACGAGGCCACGATCGCACAGTGATCGACCAGCCTAGCCCCCGATGCGAGCGTTTTCGCGGTTTAACAAACATCAGAAAAAAACTTTGGAGCGCGCCATGAAAAACTTGCCAACACAATTCGCAGCACTCGTGCTTTCCACACTATGTTTCCTGACCGGCGCCTACGGACAGACGGACGCCGCTTCTTCCACTTCCACGGCTCCTTCTTCCAGCAATGCGATCGAGCGGAGGCTCGACCAACTCCACCTTCACCCCGCACAAGCCATGGCGGCCAAGCAGTCCCCATCGTCATCGCCATCCGTGCCCGCCGATCAATCGCCGCTCGAACGTCTAACGCGTGCCCATGCGGCTCACCAGCCTTCGGCGCAGTCGCAACGATTGCCCGGTGCTCCGGTCGCCGCCGAGAGATACGTCTTTGGCCGCATGGATCTCGCCACTGGCAATGATCCCGATGCGGTTGCGCTCGGCGCTTTCCAGACGGGCGGCCCACAGAGCATGGCCGTCGCCAACTATAGCGACAATACGGTTTCCGTCCTCCTTGCGAATCCCGACGGAACTTTTCAGGCACAGACCGTCTATGCCGTCGGAAGCGAGCCTGACGCTATTGCCGTAGCTGACTTCAACCACGATGGAAACCTCGACCTGGCCGTCGCCGGCTGGGGCTCTGGAACCGTTTCCATCCTGCTCGGCAACGGGGACGGCACGTTCCAGCCGCAGGTCGCGTACTCGTGCATCGTTCGATGCTCGGACGTGGTGGTAGGCGACTTCAACCGCGATGGCAAGCTCGACTTGGCGATCACTGCTTTTGACGCGGACGAAATCGTCATCCTACTCGGCAACGGCGACGGAACTTTTCAAGCTGCGGTAGGCTTTGCCACGGGCCTTCGTCCGGATGACCTGGTCACCGGAGATTTCAATGGCGACGGCAAGCTCGACCTCGCCGCGACCAACGACTACGCCAATACCATCTCGGTGCTGCTCGGCAACGGCGATGGCACATTTG